>CAYHJZ010000018.1:0-7336 GCA_964357115.1 uncultured archaeon
CAAGGACCCGTATGTATTAAAACAAAAATACTTTTGCTTTTTCTTTTCTTTTTTTTTTTTTTTTTTTTTGATTAGTCCGATTCTTTTAATTTCTATTGAGAAGCGGCAAACCGTTTAGAAAAATAAAAATACTACAAGCGGGAAGAATAATGCCGCCCACACGATTTTGTTCCACGCGAAGACTTTGGCTCCGTCGAGAATGAAAATAGGCAATAGGTTGAACATCGCTAAGTAGAGGTTGATTGTTCCTACAACGGAGGCCACGTGCGCGATTTGCGTTCCCGCATAGAGTGTTGCGAGAAAAATTCCGACCATTCCGATGATGATGTTCATGACGGGTCCTGCTACTGAAATAATTCCGTTTTCTCGAAGCGTGACATTTTTTCCATAAATGTATACGGCTCCCGGCGCGGCGAAGATGAAGCGAAACAGAAAGGCCACGACGATGGCGAAGAGGAGTCCCATGTTCCACGCGCGAAACTCGGCTTTGGCACCAAAGTGAATGGCCACGTACTTGTGGGCAAGCTCATGAAGTAAGAATCCCGTTCCCACGGCGAGAGCGGCAATGGCTAATGCGTCCGCGAACCCAATGAAGTCCAATCCCCCGTCCGCGAAGACGAAAGCAAAGGCGGCCGAGAGGGAGAGCCATGATACTAAGAGGTCGGTGAGTTCTTTGTTCTCCATTCCTTTATCGTGGGCGAACAGGGTTATAATGCCTCTCCCGTTTTCGGAAGGATTAAATATGGGTAAACCAAATGAGTGGGTATGATCTCTCAACACTCTTCTTATGTCGTGGTTTTTATTTTGAGTATATTTATTCTGAGCTATGTTTTCATGGGGGACTTCATGTCTTCCGGAAATGTCGTGAGCACTTCGGTGCGAAACGTAACAGCAACGGGTTCGGATCGCGGAACTTCGGCTTCGGACGTTCCTTCCGTGGCGGAACCTTCTCAAATTATTGTGGAGGAACTTTCTCCCGTCGAGAAAGTAGACAAAGCCATTGATGATTCGACGGTGTTACAACGCATGCGATTGGCACAGGCGGAAGAGTTTTCTGATTTTGATGTTCCCAAGTACCAAACTTCGGGAACGCTGAGTTTTCCTTCACATTTGGATTTTTTGAATGGGACAAGCGGGAAAGATGTGATTCAGGGAAATCAAATTCAGCTTCCATATCAGATAGGTGATCCCCAATTCCAATATGAGGTCATATCGACGTTAGAAGGTAATGATGAAGTGTATGGAACAAATGTCACGTGGAATTATGAGGGGACGCCCTGGCCACAGCAAGCTATCCCAGTGGGTTATTTTGGGGGTAATGATATTATTGACGGTGGCCCTGGAAGTGACATCCTTGTAGGAAATTCTGAAGATGATGTGATTTATGGCGGCTATGGTGCGGAAAACCTATCTTCGTTAGCCTTTGAGAAACACTATGGTGCAATCGGTTCTATCTTCTATAACGATAGCGTTAGTCCGGGTACCGGGATTAATTTCACTGGCTGTAGTATGGTTTTTGGGAATGAGCTCTGTTACACTGG
This sequence comes from uncultured archaeon, assembly GCA_964357115.1. Lineage (GTDB taxonomy): Archaea > Iainarchaeota > Iainarchaeia > Iainarchaeales > VGJJ01 > VGJJ01. Next base: position 1,542 of record CAYHJZ010000018.1, read on the forward strand.
AGATCACGATACGGGATATTTGGACAGTTTGGATCAATTTGCGTTATTGAATTTTGGCTATCAATATGGCTTAGAATATCGAATTGAAACCGGAAAATTTTATGTTCCGTTGTACGGACTGTCGGGAGTTCCTACGTCTCAAATCAACGCGGGTCTCAAAAACATTTATTTTTTTGATTTTATTATTCGCGCAGCGCCTGCCCCTCGAACGCATTGGGAAGAATTTGTCTTGGATGAATTTGCTACGAGATACCCCGGTGCCGTAATGATTGAGGTCATTTGGGCGAATAGTGATCTTCTAACAGTCGGAGGGACTGATATTTTTAATGGACGCGCAGGGGATGATCTTGCGTTTGGCGGTCCTGGGAATGATTTTTTAGATGGCGATGTGGGACGTGATCATTATTATGGGGGCCCAGGCGCGGACACATTCATTTATTCCAATTCGACGGGATCAACTGCTTTTCTGACTCCCGTGATGCAACCGGATTCCATTTATGACTACGACGTTGTTGAAGGCGACAAATTAGCTGTTCTTAGTGTGCTCGACGGGTATACTACGATCCTCGATGCAACAGAGCAATCGAATTCCACGTATATGGGAAAAAATGAATCCATTTCGTCTCGGCTTCGCTTTTCTGGAAACACATTGCAGGTGGACTCGGATGGTGCCGGTTCCGTGTACGGGTGGAAGACTATTTTTGAGTTCTTCAACGAATATGGGGATCCGGTCAGTATGACAGGTCATACCATTACCGGAACGGGTTTGGTCTACAAACTCATTCAGGGAAATTACGTCATAGACACGGCCTTGTCTACTGGTGTTTTGACCATCGTATAAATTTTAGAAAAGGGGGAGTGGCATCCGTGCCACTCTCTTTTTCATTTTCTCTTTTTTTTTCCAAAAATTTTCCCTAGTTTTAAGCCTTTTTGGTTGCATGGTTTCGTCCATGTTTCCACGTGATTCTCGCGCTCAAATTTCGATTGAATTGATTATAGTCATGGCAGCGGTAGTGGCGGTGGTCTTGCTTCTGGTTACTCAGCTTCAGTCCTCGAGCGCGTCGGGTATTGAGAAGTTAGAGAAGAAGACTGAGGATATTTTTGATGAGATTGACAAAATCAAATAGTACGTGTCGTGGGCAAGTTTCATTGGAATCATTAATTTTGTGGGCAGCGTTGTTCTCTTTACTCGCGGCTCTGTTGCCCGTGTTTGCTCAATTCTTAACCGCGCAGGAAGCATTGGTGGAAAAAACACGTGCAGTAGAGTTGGGTTCCTTGCTTGAATCCTCTATTCTCTCCCTTACTTTTTCTTCTCCGGGTTCGACGATGCGTATCCCTATTGTGTTCTCAGAATCGTTATCATTCGTGGGCGAAAATGATCGTCTTCTCATTTTGTGGAAAAAGAAAAACGAAAACAAAAGTCCTCTTTCATGGGAGAAAGAAATCGCTTCTACGGTTCCGTTGCGTGTGGAGGTAGTAGAACTCCCTTCGGTTGTTTTGTTAACTCGAGAAGACACGTTTATTCGCGTGGAATTCCAATCGTAATAGTTTGCGTTATTCCAAGAATAGTTTTTTGAGCCGTGCAACGAATCCACTTTGCAGGGATAATTTCATTTGAAGTGGTGCCATTCGAAATAAACGCAATGGGTATTTCCTCGTAGTATAATTCAATCCATTCGTGAATGGGCTCGTTTTGCGTGTATAGAATAGCAAAATCGTCGCAGAGCGTGTGAGCAAATAGTGCGGAAGGCGAGTGGGGCGTGAGCGACACGGCGAGCGTATTCCACAGCGTGAGCAAGAGGAGAAGTCCGATGCCGAGTTCGAGGGTCCATGCCCATCCGCGTGTGTTACGCACAACCGGTCACTTCCAGCAGAGCCGGTTCCTCATCCAAGTGGATGGGTCGTTGAATACCTATGCACGTGAGAGGTGGGTTTTCTTTTTCGTAATAGATCGTGAGTTGGTTTTGGTTTCGTGTTTGGATGCGATAAATCCACTCTTCTTCGGGCGGAATATTCTTCCACGCGTCGAGGCATGAAGATGGAATGCGATGAGAAATAGCGCGTCTTTTTTCTTCCGAGAAGGTGGCGCATCCTTTCCATGCGTGTGTGGGGTGATGGGTCAAAACGAGCGAGTTGCTCCATTCGATGAGGCGTTGCTCTAATTCGTGCGTGTTTCGTTGTTCCGTTCCGAGTGTCACGCGATCGGCGGAAAAGGTCCATGCGTGCAAGAGCAGGAGGAGCCACACGGAGAAAATGAGAATGGCTTCGAAGACGACGATCGTGCCGCGATTATTCATAGTGGGGGTTTCCTCCGATAAACCACTCAGAAAGCGCACAATTTAGGACAGCAATTTTAGCATAGTGCGTCTCGGCTCTATTTTTCTTCATCGCACACTCGTTCTCTGCATCTGCATTCCCCCATTCCTCTTTGGTTTGGTGCAATTTTTCCGTGTGCGCGTGAATAGGTTGCATGAGTCCCGCCACCACTCCGAGGAGTAGACTAAACACTATGAGGAAGGCGAGCGTATTCACGTAGTTTCCTCTTTTTTCGTTCCCGTCGTCGCGCACGGCCAGTCGGGGAGGAGTGTCGTCACGCACGCGCGATATCCTGAGGGAATAGCAAATAGCGTTTCCGCGTGAGGGGTTTTCATTCGCACGTGCACAATACGCGTTCCATTCTCTCCTCCGGTGTACGTGTATTCCCCATACCGCGTGCTCCCAATGAGGGGGAGAATGAGCACGTGGCTCTGCTGGTTGAGTTCAGTGAGTGTAGCGGGAAAGAGGGGTTGGTGAAGCAGCGATAAGTACGAGACATTCTCGAGTCGAGAAATTCCGCTCGAGAAAACAATTCCCGTTTCCTCCTGTTGAGGAAGCGTGTTCACGTATTCCAGAATGCGCGCGTTGATGATGTTTTTGATCGTGTTGGGTTCAAGTTGCGCGATGACTCCGGCATGCAACCCTTCTCGAATGATTCGGTCCACGTCGTTTTCTAGTTGCGTGCGCCAATACTGCGTGGTATTCACTTCATCTCCTAATGCGTCCAAAGATATTCGGGGCAAGCTCGCGCTGGCCACGAGCAGTCCTGCCACTCCCGCCAATAGAATAATGCTCGCAAACCCTTTCATTTAGGGTGTGGTTCGAAAAAGAGATTTAAATCTAGGGAGAAAATTGGGGGTGAAGCGGGGGCGTGAGTACGCCCCCTTCTGGGGTTAGAAAGAGAATGTTAAGCGACCATGGGAATGTTGAATGGACTGGGTTCCTTTGGGATAGTGGAATATACTTCTTCCATTCTCGCTTGTTCGATGCGTGTGAGCACGTGGTGCAATTCGGCTCTCCTCACATGAAAGTCGGGGTCCCTTCGTATGACAGTAAACAATTCCTCTTTTTTTTCATTCAAGAGCACCTGTTTTCGTGCGTTCATCCAACTTTCAAGACTCATCGTTTTTCCCTCCTTTTTGGGTAAATCAATCGATACTTTCTCCCGTCTATATAGAAACGGATACCCAGTAAACCGCCGAGAAGACGGGCTCCGTTGCCCGTTTTGAGAGGTCGATTTTTTCTTCCGCCTTAGAAACGAGTGTCTTTTAACCAATGGCGGCGTTCTAGGGTATGCCGCGAGAAAATGTGTTTGCTCGTTCTTCTCGGGACCATTCCGTCTTCCGGGATGAACGTGCCCTCTCTCCCGAATTTATTCCGGAGATTCTCCCCCATCGTGAGAATCAAATCAACTCTCTCGTTCACGCCCTCAAACCCTTAGCCGAGGGAGGAAAGGCCACACACGTCTTCATTCACGGTCCCCCCGGCACCGGAAAGACGGTGACCACCAAGCACGTCATGGATCAGCTCAAAGATTTTTCTGCGCGCGTGAAACCCGTGTACTTGAATTGTTTTGGCTACAATTCTCGTCAGTCCGTTCTCGCCGAACTCACGCGCGTCGTCGAACGTCCTGTCCCGGCACGCGGAATGGGAACGAATGAATTGTTTTCTAAAGTCTTAGAAGGATTGAAGTTCGCCAAGTTTGTTCCCCTGCTTGTTTTTGATGAGTTTGATCAGCTGCTTGATCATGATGGGAACGAGTTGTTGTACGACATTCTCCGCATTCCTGAATACGATCGTCCCGCGATTCCCATTGTGCTCATTTCCAACGACCCTACTATTCCTGCTCGCTTGGATGCGCGAGTGCGCAGTTCCTTCTCTCATGAGTCCATTGTCTTTGCTCCCTACTCTCCCGTCGAACTCAAGGATATTCTCCGCGAGCGCGCCGGCGTAGCCCTCGTTCCCGGTGCCTTATCCGCGGATGTGATGGGGTTGATTGCCGCGAACGCTTCGAAGCGCGGGGGCGACGCGCGCGTAGCCATTGAAACATTGCGCAAGGCCGCGCGTCACGCCGAGCGAACCAACGCCGTCGAAATTCTCGAGGAGCATGCGCGCGCCGCGTTTGAAGACTCCGAAACTTCCGCTGTATTGAAAGCCGTTCCTTTCTTGTCGGATGCACATAAAGCAATTATTGCTGCCACGTTTGAGTTGGGTGGAAAAGAAGTCCCTACCACGGATTTGTATTCTCGCCTCGCCTCTTCGGGGATGGGATTGAGCGATCGTCGCGTGCGCGAGTTGCTCGTTGATTTAGAAAAGAAGCGCGCCATTACCACTTCTACCGACACGTCCGGGAGAGGGCGTACAAAACGAATTACTGTGAATTTTCCTCGAGAGGAATTGAAGTAGTTTTCCTTATTTTTTCTTTTATTTTCATTTGGTAGTCTTTCTTCAGAATAAGTCCGAGCAATCCATTTTGTTTCCACAATTCGCGCATTCGGTTTTGCACTTATAGTGCTCCATTTCTCTCCCGCATTGGTCGCACGTGAAGGCCATTGGGGGAGAACACCCTCCTCCTTTATTTGATTTTTTGCCCCAGGGAGGGGTGTCTTTAAAAGTGTCAATTGGTGTCTATTCTTCAAGAGAGGTTTTCCCCCTATGGCTGTTAAACAAAAGAAAAAGACCGCTGCCCAGCGTTCGACGAAGGCGATTCGAAAGCAAGTGAAAGGAGTCTCCACTCAAGTCAAGCGGGCGACGAAGCGTCAAGATAAGCAGAATCTCGCCGTCAAGGCCGAGTTATCCAAGCTCACCAAAGAAATGAAAAACTTGAAGCAAACCAAGGCGTCTCCGAAGAGAGAATTATCCTTATACAATTTGTACGTGCGCAAGCGTATTCAGCAAGGAAGAACGTTTGATGAGGCCGTGCAGGATTGGAAGCAGTCGAGCAAGGTGATTGAAAATCCTTCCCTCGCCAAGCCTAAAACGCGCACCATCACGAAGACGCGCATTGTTACACGTACGCTTCGTGCCAAGCGTCCGAAGAAAACGCTCGAGAATGATTCGTTGTCCGCGATCGTGCGCGATTTATCCGCATTAAAAACCGATCTTTCCGGAATGAGTCAGGAGCGCCCTTCTATGAATAGTAAAAAGTCCGTGAACGCCATGGATGTCGATTTGTCCAATGAAGAAGTCGCCGTCCGCTTGACGCGCCTCTACTTTGAAGAGATTGCGCGCTTAGGTTTCAAACGTCGTCTCGATTTTGATTCGATTATCAACGCGTACTATTATTGCTTGCAACGCTTGAACAATCGCGAGAAAGAATTGGATGTCATGCGCAAAGTCGTAGAACGCGAAGAGAACAAACTCCAAGGGGAAACGAAGGCAAACTTGTTCCCCATCCCGGAGCAATAATTCGTTGTTGAGGTGTGATGTCGCGTGCTCTTTACGTACTGTCCTCAATGCGGTTCCATGGAGTTCACCTC
>CAYHJZ010000018.1:7346-14878 GCA_964357115.1 uncultured archaeon
TAACGGAAAGGTGTGTCGGAAGTGTGCCTACACCGGTCCCATGTCCGAGGCTCCCATGAACCAAATCAATGAGGTTCGCAAGCGCACCGCCTCCCACTCATCTTCCGCTCCCAAGCCGCCTTCTCCTTCGGGCGCTCCCGCGAGTGCCTCCATGAAAGCGTTGTCGGAACGCTTAAAAGCCATGAAAGGCAAGTCCGATAATGATGTGGAATTCCTCTAGGAATCATTCAACGAGATAACGTATGCGTCACGATCAAAAGTCATTCATGGATTGGCTCATCGTCGGTGTCGTCGCCATTGGACTGATTGCTTTTTTCATGCTCGTGAGTCAGCGCACCCTCACCGGTCAAGCGTATGGAACCGCGTACAATAATTACGCGAATTGTTACTCCTTCACGCAAGGCCTTCCGGTCGTGGCGACGTACGACTCTATTGATCTCTGCGCCAACGCCACGCACACGCTGGCCTATATTGCCGTTCGCGTCCCTCAGTTGGAAGTGAATTGTCACGGTTCCACGATTCAAGGAGCCGGCGGCGCATTGTTCATTACTGAAGGAGTTTCCAATCCCCGCGTTACGTTGAAAGAGTGTGTCGTCGAGGGCTTTGATGGAATGTACTCCAATCAAGATCCTGTGAACGTGTACGTGCGATAATTATTTCTACAAAATTAGTTTTTTTTAATTATATTACGTGCAATAGCGCTTTGAGCACTTCATTGAGTCCTTCGGGGTTGGATGCGACTGTGCCCACCAGTGAGCTGAGTGCTTTTTTCTCTCCCCCTTGCTGTCCAACGTGTCTCATCCATTCTTGTAACTGGGCGGGTGATAGTTTTCCTGCGGCATCTTTTTTTCCTCGCTGCGAGATAGTCAAGAATCCCCACGTCTGCCTTCCGTTGCTGTAGTGATCAATTCGATAATGGAGTCCTTTTCTTTCCACGGACACACTTTTGACTATTCTTCCTCGCGTCGTCGGGGTTCTTCGTGCTCCTACTCCCGTTCGAAGAGAAACTCGGCTTCGGGCGCGGGGTGGGGTGCGAAGTCCAACATTCCTTGCTGAAGAATGCGGACGTGTTAGCATTCTACCACTGGATGCCACGGGCACGGCCCTTCGGGTACGCGGTCGAGGTTCCATAACCATACCCTCTTTTAGTTTTGCTTGCTTTTAATGGTTTTCATGTGGACCGATAAGCACGCCCCCCGTTCGTTGATCGAGATGGTCGGCAACCCCGATCATATGACCGAGATTCGCTTGTGGGCCTCCTCATGGAAGCAGGGCACCCCCCAAAAGCCCTTGTTGTTAGTCGGTTCTCCCGGCACCGGAAAAACGCTCGCCGCGTACGTGGCCGCGAAAGAGTTTGGTTTTTCCCTCGTAGAGTTTAACGCCTCCGACACGCGAAATAAGGAAACAATTGAGAAAGTCGTTTCCGCTGCGGCATTAAACGCCAGCTTCTCCGGAGATTTGCGCCTCGTCCTGTTGGATGAAGTGGACGGGTTACAAGGTTCCAAAGACAAAGGCGGCCTGCCCGCCATGTTGAGCGTGTTAAAGTCCGCGCGCAATCCCGTCATTCTTACGGCGAATGATGTGTACTCCGATTCTCGCATCGCGGGGATTCGTTCGTTTTGTAAAATGCTTTCGTTCAAAAAAATTCCTTCCCCAAGTATAGCCAAGCGCCTGCGTGAGATTTGTGAGAAAGAAAACATTGACTACGATGCGCTTTCCCTGAATGAACTCGCCAAGAATTCTTCCGGCGACTTGCGTGCGGCCGTGTTGGATTTGGAAAGCATTGTTCGTTCCTCTCGAAAGATTACATTAGAAGATGTTCAAAATTCCGGTTACCGAGAGCGGCAGGATAATGTGTTCAACACCATTCGCACGATTTTTGTCTCGTCTTCGTTTAATGAGATTCGTCGCGCCCGCGCGAGTGTGGAAGTGGATCATTCCCTCTTCAAGAAGTGGGTGGAAGAAAACATCCCGCGACAATTCCCTATGACGCGTTCCCTCGCTCCCGCGTTAGATACCTTGTCTCGCGCCGACGTCTTCGATGGACGAATCTTTCGTCGTCAGCATTATGGTTTTCTCAAGTATTCCGGTGACTTATCCGCGAGCGTGGGACTGGTAGCGCCCGAGCGTGCGCACGGTTTTATTTCGTATCAATTTCCCTCCATTCTCAAACGTCTTTCATTAATGAAGGGTTCTTCTAAGCGTTCCGTCGTGGAGAAGATTCAGGAACACGTCTTCGGTTCGCGTCCGCGCATCACGCAGGAACTCGTTTTCTATTCCGCTCTTCTCTCGAATGATGCGCTGGCGCCTTCCTTAATTTCTCTTTTTGAGTTCGAGGACGCTGATGTCGCGTTCTTGTTGCAAACCACTCCCACTTCTGCGAAAGTGAAGCGCCTGATGGAAGCCGCTGCCGCGTTAAAGGAAAAACCCCCTTCTCGTCCGGTCGAAATTCCGTTGGAAATGCAGCCAGTAAAAAAATCGCGAAAAGCCGCCGTTCCCGCTGCCGAAGTCGCTCCCACACCGGAAGAGTCCAAGAATCAAACGTCTCTTTCTCGCTTCTTTGGATAATTTTCTGCGTTTTTTTCTTTTTCTTAAATTAACTATTCTCAACTCATTCGAGGCATGAGTCGGTTTTGCACGCGTGGATTATTCTTGTGCGCTTTTCTCAAGTAGAGGAGAAGTCCCACCGCGCGGAGTTGTTCGTTGGAGCACGTCGCAAACGATTGGAGGGGCTTTTTCCACTTGAGGGGAATATTCTTCGATGCCACAAAGCGTTGCGTCGCTTCCGTGTCGGTGAGAAGTTCCGTCAGTTTGGGAAATTGGGGGGCTATTTGAATAATTGTCTCGTCGAGTCCCCGGTGCACAATCATGTGTTCTATTTTTTTCAACCATTCTTTCTTCATGGGCTCATTTTCCGTGACCATGACAACTTCCTCATTTCCCTGAAAGGTGGGCCCCGGCGCCCCGTGTGGCGCGAGGGCAAGTCGTCGAAAAGGGTTAATCGCCGCTCGCATGCGCGGGTGGTGCCCGGCCTGCCGTGTCAGCCACGTCGCGAGGGTCATTCGCCTTGTCGGAATGGGGTTTTCTCCCCCATTGGCCCTTCGGGAGAGGGTTTTGGTCACATTTCCCGCGATTCGTTTCCCTATCATCGTATTCTCTTGTAGAGCGACTCGCTTTAATGATTTGCGCATGGGTCATTGGTTATGAATAAGAGGGATTCGGATTGGTTGGCCGACTTAGGTCGTTCTCACCCGACGCCGTTGGGGGTGCTCATGCCCCGTTCCGCGCAGGCGCGCTACTTTGAATTACTCGACGCCTTCCAATCGGTCGCTCCGTCCGTTCATGTTTTTTATTCCGTGAAAACCAACCCCCACCCGGCGTTGTTGTCTTCCTTGAATGCCATGGAGTCCGGTTTTGAGTGCGCCTCCCTGCGTGAACTCGAGGCCGTGTCTTCATTTTCTCGTCCGTTGCTCCTCAATGCTCCGGCCTCCTCGGATGAGGAGATTCGCCGCGCGCTCGAATTGAATGCGTGTATTGTCTTGGATTCTTTTTCTCAAGCCGAGCAAGTCGCTCGCGTAGCCGCATCCAAACCTACTGAAGTGGGCGTGCGTCTGCGTCTCGATAAGTATCGCTTTGGCTTTTCTCCCGAAGAACTCCCTCTGGTTTTTTCTCGCCTTTCCGAGTTAGGTCTGCGTGTCAAGTTAGTGCACGCTCACCCCGGCACGAGCATGACGCTCTCTCATTATCGTTCGTTTATCTCCCGCGTCGCCGAAATTATTCGCTTATTTCCCTCGGTTTCTTTTTTGGATATTGGGGGAGGTTTTCCCGGCAAGACCACGTTGCTCGAGCGCAAGGAAACGATTACCTCGTACGCGCTCATCGTCAAGGAGCTTCTCGGCGAGCACCTTCGTTCGCGCACCCTCTTCTTAGAATCGGGTCGCTTTCTCGTCGAGGACAGCATGATCGTCCTTTCCCGCGTGATGCATGTGAAGAAGCTCGAAGACACGGGATTTGCGCTCCTCGATGCGGGAATCAATGTCCTTCCTCGTGCGTCGCTGAGTCCCTTTCGCGTAACCGCATTGTCCGAATCGGGAGAAAAGAAAGCCATTTTTCGTCTCGCGGGCCCGTTGCTGTTTGGCTCGGATGAGTTCAGTCAACTCTCCGCTAAACTCGCAGTGGGAGACTTGGTGGCGATTGAGAATACGGGAGCGTACTGCACTGAGCTCGCGTGGCGCTTGAGCCGCGATCCCCTAACTATTCACATCGTCGAATAGTTCGGTTTTTTTGAATTTTTTATTTTCTTTGCTTCTCTTTCTCTATTTTTTTTCTCTTTTCCTTCTTTTTTATTTTTTATTTTTGATTCGTTTCTTTCATTGCTTTCTGAAGTTCTTTCTCCAATTCTTTTCGTTTAGTTTCATTTCGTTTCCATTTCACGTTTCCAATTTTAACGATCTCTTTCACATATGCTTCATTCACTAGCACGTCTTTTCCATTCGTAATCGGGACGCACATGGCTTGGCTTCCGAATATCTCGATGAGTATTTTCCCCTTTCCCTCGTAATGAATGCCGTGTCGCTTGATCCCTGCTTTTTGACATGCGTCAAAAATACGCTTCACATTTTCGTGGTTGTGCGTCCCAATCACGTACACGAATGCGTCTTGTTTAAACCATAAATTTCCCGTGTATTTTTTTTCTTGAATCGCATTCCACACGTCGCTCGCTTTCGCGCACGCGTGCCACTTTCGATAAAATGCGCCTTCTTTCTTGCTCTCGTCTTCATTCAAATCCATGAGGGTGATTCTCCCCGAACACGTGGACGTGGTGAAATAGTCTCGCGTTTCTCGTACGAATCGAGAAAATGGAATCATGAGGGGGTCGATTTTCTCTTGTTGAATAGCCGTTTCGAGTAATTGGGCGTGTTTTTGTTTTTCGCTCTCGAATCGGGGGTCGAGGAGGGGTTCCATACTCACGTTCGGACGTTCCGTTTTTTTAATACGGTGTCTCCATCTTGAGTAGTATGCCCGAAGTCAAGGATGTTAATTACTGGGATTATTGGTACGAGATGGTCAAAGCCAGCGTACTCCGCGACACGAAAGAGCTCCCCGCGATTGCGACCGCGGCGCGTTTGAAGGGAAAAGAGGTCATGGACGTGGGGTGCGGTCCCGGTCGTTTGGTGGAACCGTTTTCTAAGCTCGCTAAGACGATCACCGCTGTGGATGAGAACGATTGGGCGATTAAGATGGTCACCAATTTCGCGGTCGAGAATCGTGTTGAGAATGTTCAAGTGGTTCAAGCGCCCCTGGTTTCCTTGCCCTTTGATGATGATGTTTCCGAGTCCACGTATTGTATTTGGGTGATTTATCACGCCAAGAGTCGTTGGCAAAAAATGGTGAATGAGTTGGTTCGTGTCACCCAACCCGGCGCTCCTATAGTAGTTGGTTTTGCTACCGGTAACTTGGATTTGCCCGCGTTAGAAGATTTGGTTAAACCCGGTCACAAGGAAGGGTGCAAAGCCTTCGACAAAGCCTTCCCGGCGTGGATTACTGAGCAAGGGTGGCCTTTCGAACGAATCATAGTTCCCCTCGAATTCAATTTCAAATCTCCTGAGTTTGCGCTCGAAGTGTTTTCCAACACCTTCTTCCCTCGCGCATCATCCCGAGAACAACTCGATGCTGCCCTTGCGTTTTTGAGAGAGCACACACACAATAAAAAAACCGTGATTCGACAAGAATTATCCTTGTACGTTATTACCAAACCCAAGGAATAATTCGGCTTTTTTTCAAAAACCCGGGAAAAAGGAAATCGGGTCCCTTTCAGGAACCCCATATTAATCAAACTCCAAACGATATTTTCTCACAGTCTCTTCACTCGAATATCCAGCGTATAGTGGTATCGTCGTGGTCCGTAGCTCTTTACTTGTTGCGCGTGCTCCAACTCGCATTCATACCCTTGCAGAATACCCTCTTTCTTCACGTCTTCTACTAATTCGTTGTACTTTCCTTCCTCGCACACACCCTCGTAGTGAATCATTCCCCCTTCTGTTTTGATTACGTGAAATGCCGCCGACAATGCAAACGCCGGAGCGGGAATGTATCCCATGATCACGCGATCGGCAATTTTTCCTAGCGCGGGGGCTTCTTCCGTGCAACTCCCGTGAATAATCGTGAGTGTTTTTTCCGGTATTCGATTGATTTTGGCATTCGTTCGAATGGCTTCAATCGCGTCCGGGTTTTTGTCGATCGCGTACACGTGTTTCGGCTTCGCGTGCTTGGCGATAGGAATGCTCCAGTATCCCATTCCACAAAAAAAATCTACCACGACTTCTCCGGGTTGAACGTTCCCATACATTCGTTTTCGTTCGTTCATGTTTCCTTGCGACCACATGAGTTTAGTCACGTCGAATTGGAACACGCACCCGTGCTCGGTGTAGTCTACCTTCATCTGGTGCTCCCCTGCCGCGTACACGATTTGGGGTTGCCTAAATTCTCCTTTTACTTCTCCCGTATTCACGCACACGGTTTTACAATCCTTCACCGTAGCCAGCACCCCTTCCCCAATGAGCGTGGCTTTTTCCTTCAGGTCTGGGTGAAGTCGTAAGATAATCACGTGTCCCAGTCGCTGAAACCCGGTGGGAAGCAGCGCGCGTTCGGTGGGGGTGAGTGCTGCTTCGAGCATTCGGGAGAGAGTCTCTTTGAATCCACTCATGCGTGTTCTATCCCCCGATTCCCTTTTCAACTCTCGTGTTTTCTACTCCCGTATGAAGTACATTCTTGACAGCGCCGTTTTCATTAACACGGATGCGTTTCCCTTCTCTTCCAAGGATGAATACCTCATGCCCTCCGCGTGTGAGGAGGAAGTGAAGGAGCGTCTCGCCAAACTTCGTTTGGATGCGGCGCTGCAGCAGCATGATAATTTTACTATTACCGATCCGTGCGCGCACTCCTTGAGTGTGGTGCGTTCCTGGGCGAGGGCGCAGGGAAACACGCGCTTATCTTCCGCGGATGAGGCCGTGCTCGCGCTCGCCTTTGAGTCGCTTGATCGCAAGGAGCCTGTGTGCGTGTACACCGATGATTATTCCATTCAGAATATTCTCCGCGTCGCGAATATTCGTTTTTCAGGGGTGTTGCAGAAGGGTATTACCAAACCCCGTTCGTTTGCCAAAAAGCCCGTTTCGAAGGGCGCGTAGCGCTTCGCTTTTTAGCCTTTCTCCCCCCTTGTCTTCTACATGATTCCGGGTGTGTTGGGTTTCTCTCTCCTCTTTGAGCTCATCGTCTTCTACTTCGCGTGGAATATTCTCTTCACGCAGACGCCGAAGCACTGGGTCTATGCCTTCTTCGGTGTCGTCATCGTGGTTTACACCTTTAATTTTTCTCCCGCGCAGTGGGCGGATCTCTTCTCCGGTCACTTTGACATTCTCTGGCAAGGTGTCTTTGCCGTGTTTGGCTTTCGCTAGCCTTCATTCGGATGGCAACATTTTGCTAGGCTTTTGAGCGCGACTATTTTTTCGTAGCAAAAACTTCGGTTAGAATCC
>CAYHJZ010000019.1:0-14084 GCA_964357115.1 uncultured archaeon
GTTCGAAAACAAAAAAAAATCAAAATCATTCTCGCCACGCTGTCATCGGTGGAATTCGCCCGCATGGTGAATGAAAAACTATCCAAAGAAGACGGGTTTTATTTCGACGACGTCATCGGAACCCAACTCTCGTTTGATACGAAAGGAAAAATGACGGGAGTCAAGGAAATTATGGGGCTTAAGAATGGAAACACGCGCGGAATCAAAGTCAAAACCAAGCTGCGCGCGCTCAAAGAACTATTCAAAAAGAAAAAATGGTTCTTCTCGATGAATCAGACCGTGCTCATCACGGACAGTTATGGAGACATCGACATGGCGAAACACGTGAAGACGATTCTACTCGTGCCGAAAAAACCCACCACGATTCAAGCGGTGAGCGCCAAATACAAACTCGCGGATAAACTCGTTCCCGTGGAAGGGAAGATGAAGGATCAATTACTCGCGATCTTTGAACAACGAAAGCGCTGAGCGCGAAAACACGTGTCGCACGCGCGAGAAATGAACAATCTTCCCCTTCTCGCACGAAATGCCTTCTTTCTTCAAGAGTGCGATTTTAGCTGCCGAACCGTGCGCATACCCTCCTAAGGCGCCGTTGGAAGAAACAATTCGATGACAGGGAACATTGGGGGCAAACGGATTTTGGTTGCACGCGCCTCCCACCGCTCGAACGGCACGCGGACGACGAATGAGGCGCGCAATATCCCCATACGTGGAAACCTTTCCGCGGGGAATCTGAAGCATGGCCATCCAGACGTCTTGGTAGAAAGGAGACGCGTCGCTCGAACGAATTTTCTGAACCCAATCAGCCGCAGGCATACTACTCTCCTTCCTCGTTGAGATTTAATAAACAACCCAAAGGGGAGGATTTTTATTGAAAAGAAAGAGGAATACTAGAATGAATGACGCGTGCAACATCGGACCCCAAAATAGAAAGCGAAGAAAATGGTTCGGGGTCATCTTTCTCGTTCTCGCGGGAATCACGAGTGGATATTTGATTGCCACGAACGCAGATGTATTCTCACGCGTGTTGGTACTTCCCTTGTTTGCGTTGGGATATGTGAACCTCCTTCAAGCGCAGACGGGCGTGTGCGTGTATCACGCGTACAAAAAAACAGTGGGAGAAGAATAAACCATGAAGATGCACTCTGCCACCCAACAAAAACCGACTCATTCTTCGGAAGCCACACGAACAGCGCATGAAATTGTATTCTGGTCGCTCCTCGCGGCCGGAATCAGCACAGCGGTTGTGCTCCTACTCTAAACGAGAATCCTATCGAAAGAATGCGATTCTCCGCACGAAATGATTGAGCTTAAAAGGAGTGGCGCATTTTACACCATTATGACACGCGCATTCCTGCTCATTCTCGGACTCGTTCTCCTCGCCCTCGCGGGGTGTACGGAACTTCCGTCCAAAGAAAACGCGGACGCGAGCAATCAATTAGGGGGAAACAGCTTGGAAACCATTCAGAAAGGAGCGTTCGTGACGCTTTACTACAAAGGAACACTCACGGATGGGAGCGTCTTTGACCAGACTCAAGAAGGAAGCCCCGCCACATTCCAAGTCGGCGTAGGCGGACTCATCCAGGGATTCGATGACGGACTCTTAGGAATGAAAGTAGGAGAAAAGAAGACGATTGTGATTCCGGTCGCACTCGCCTATGGAGAAATCAATGAAGAAGCGATTGTGGATGTTCCTAAGCAACAACTCGTGGACGCAAACATTCCCGTGATTGTGGGGATTACAGTAAACGCCTCCGTGGGAAATGGAAAGATCGTAAGCATTGACGAAGAAAACCAAACCGTGAAAATCAACTTCAACCACCCCCTCGCGGGAGAAGCATTAACGTTTGAAGTCGAAATACTTGGAATTAGCGAAACAGCGTGAGAATCAGCATGAACCCCATTTCTTGGGACGATTTCCAAAAAGTCGAACTCCGAGCAGGAACCATTGTTCGCGTGCACGATTTTCCCGAAGCGAGAAAACCCGCATTCCAATTGTGGATTGATTTGGGAGAACTCGGAATCAAACGTTCCTCCGCGCAAATCACGACGCACTACACGAAAGAAACGTTAGTGGGAAAGCAAGTCATTTGCGTCACTAACTTTCCGCCCAAAAAGATTGGGCCGTTTGAATCCGAAGTATTAACCACGGGATTTATTCTCGAAGATAAAAGTGTAATTCTCGCGCAGACCGAACGGCACGTGCCGAATGGGACGCGGTTGGCGTGAGTTTTTAATCTTGGATATTATTTACTGCGCATGTCGTGGTTAAGAAGACTTTTTAGGAGAGCTAAGTCTCCACCCCGTAAAGTAGCACGATCTTATCGAGTTGGAAATGTTTCACTTAGAGAAGCAAAAAGTCTTGCAAGAATACTTGTAAAACCAGGTATTGGATTTTATGAACCCGATGTAAGCCTGAGCCTACATCAAAGTGGAGAAAAATATGAAGGGCTCTACAAAACTCGCCCCAATAAACGCGTGCTCCGCATGCATGCAATAGTGCACGCGTTGCATTTGAAAGCGTGGCATGATGCCGGACTCCAAATGCGAAGACATTCTCCCGTCTTTGAAATGGAACATGTCCTATTTGATTTGTTAGAAGAGCGTCAAATGTGGGATGGCACTCGAGGAGGGGATCCTAAAGTATCTTGGAAAGAATTGAAAAAAATGCTGAAATCAAACAAAAGAGTTGACGCGGGGCTTTTCCCATACCAACTTGCTACTGCCATAGCTCAACACTTTCCCACTCGAAAAAGTGCCAGTATCGCAATGTATCAAATGTACCAAGTCCCAGAAATTAATACTATACTGCGTAAAATAGGAAATCGATTCCCGACAAGAGAAAATCTGCGACTAATTATTAATTATTTTGAAAAAGAATCAGCGAAAGCAAGAGCAGGTTCTACTTCTTAATCGCTAATCGAATGTCCGCGCCGGTGATTGTTTTTCGGTTCGCGTGTTTGGCGAAGACACTCGCTTCGCGGGAGAGCGTTAGGCCGATTTCTTCTAAATGCTCACTCAACACGCGCGCGGCTTCTTCCGAAACGCGGATGCCGGTGGCTTTACGAATGACACGATCAACAGCAGCCAGTGGCAGTTCTCCCATATCCAATCCCAACCCCAACACAAACTAAGTTATGTTGGATAGACGTATTAGGGGGTATACGTAAATAAAAACCCAGACGATGCCCCATTTCGCCAAAAAAAACACCAAAATCCTCTAAAAGGCAAAAGAAAGCCAAAACAGAGGGTTTTTTCGGCGGAAACCCATTAGAGGATTTAAAATACAGAAGAGGGCAAGTCCATAGTATGCCTGCCTTTGTGACGCACCCCCTCATCAAGGAAAATACGGTCGAACGACGACTTTACCAGGAAATTATTGCCGCGCAAGTCGAAGAAAAAGGAAATACGCTCGTGGTCGCCCCTACAGCATTAGGAAAAACCGTGATTGGAGCGCTCGTTGCGGCACAGATGCTCAAACGAAACCCCGAGAAGAAAATCGTTTTCCTCGCACCTACCAAACCTCTTGCGGTGCAACACCAACAACGCATGCGCGAGTTCCTGAAAATCCACCCGGAGAGTATCATCGTGCTCACCGGAGCCTTGTCTCCTGAAAAAAGAATGGAAGAATGGGAGAACGCCACCATCATCGCGGCCACGCCTCAAACGATTGAGAATGATATCCTCACAGGAAAATTATCATTAGAAGATGTGCAGCTGATGATCTTCGATGAGGCCCACCGCGCGGTCAAAGACTATAGTTATGTTTTCTTAGCCCAGAAATACATGCAAAAAAATCCGGAAACCAAACGCGTGCTCGCCCTGACTGCTTCCCCGGGATCAAAAGAAGAAGACATTCAGGATATTTGCACGAACCTCTTCATCCAAAATATTTGTGTCAAAACACTCGAGGATCCGGATGTCAAACCCTACTTGAATGAAATTCACGTAGAATGGAAAAAAGTCTCGCTCCCGCCGACATTTCTCAAAATAAAAGAACACTTTGACGCGTTCATGAAGGAACAAGTCACCTTCTTCAAAAAAATTGGGTATGGGAAAAACATGCATGCGTCCTACATCCGACGACTCGACTTGTTAGCGTTGCAAGTAGAGCTGCGAAAAGACATGATGCAGCACGGAAGCACGCGACCGTACTTGTTTAATGCGGTTTCTCGCGCGGCGGCGGTGCTCAAAGTGTCGCACGCGGTGACACTATTGGAAAGCCAAGGAGTGCACGCCCTTCTCGAGTACACGCAAAAAATGGTAGACGAAAGCGGAAAGGCGACGGCATCCAAAGCCACGCGATTCATCTCCGAACACGAGCAGATTGTTCAAGCGATGAAACTCGCGCGGCAAATTTCGGATAATAATGAGGAGCATCCTAAAATCAAAGAGCTTGTGGCGATTCTCCAACATCAATTCGCCACGCAACCCGAGTCGCGAGTGCTCGTGTTCAACCATTACCGGGACTCCGTAGCGTATGTGACGGGAATTCTCAATCAGCACGCGGGCATTCATGCAGCACGATTCATTGGACAAGCGACGAAATCAAAGAATGATAAAGGATTATCGCAGAAAGAACAAATTCAACGATTGGATGCGTTTCGTGCAGGAGAATTCAACACACTTGTTGCGAGCAGTGTGGCGGAGGAAGGATTGGATATTCCTTCCGTGGATTTAGTCGTGTTCTACGAACCCGTTCCGAGTGAAATTCGACTCATTCAACGACGGGGACGCACGGGGAGAAAGAGCGCGGGAAAAGTCATTATTCTCATGGCCGAGAAGACGATGGACGAAGCCATGTATTGGTCCTCGAGACGAAAAGAAAAAACCATGCACGAGACACTGAGACGATTATCCACTATCAGCACGCCCAAACTTCCCGCGAGCAAACCTAAGATGAGCGTGGAAGATCCCACGCAATCGGCGTTGAGTCAATTCAGCGGAGAAAAACAAAAACTACTCATTTTCGCTGACACGCGCGAGCAGGCGTCGCCGGTGATACGGGAACTCTCCCTCTTCTCGGACGTGAAGGTGCACACCAAACAATTGGAAGTCGGCGACTTCGTCGTAGGGGAACAAATTGTCATCGAACGAAAAACGATTGAGGATTTTCTCCAAAGCATGGTGGACGGACGCTTGATGGGGCAACTCATGAACATGAGTCATGCGTACGCAAAACCTCTCATTCTGTTGGAAGGAGACCCGAAGGAATTATTCACGACGCGAAACATTCATGAGAATGCGATCATTGGAATGCTTTCTAGCATCGCACTCACGTATCGCATTCCCACGATTTTCACGCAGGATGCGCAAGACACGGCGCGCTACGTGCGACTCATCGCGAAACGAGAACAAGAAGGAAAAGAATCTAATATTCAACTCCGATTAGGAAGAAAGGGACTGTCCCTCAACGAGCAGCAGCGATTCCTCATCGAGGGAATGCCAGGAATTGGACCCAGTGCCGCCAATGCTCTACTAGAACACTTCGGAACGGCACAAAAAATCATGACGGCGAGTACGAAAGAATTGCAAGAAGTGGAAAACATTGGACCGAAGAAAGCACAGACGATTCAGAAAGTGTTGACATCGACGTACGAACCGGAACAAAAGAAAGCGCGCATCGAGAAAGAAGACTGGAGAGAAAAAATGCAGGGAGAAATAAGCAAAGAAAAAGAAGCCGAAGAAGAACGGAGAACGAATGAACTTACCCCCGACGAACGGGATTCTCTCGAAGCGCAAATAGACGAAAAGAATAATGAAAATAACGAAGAGGAAGAAAAAGAAGAGACGCTGCCGTTTGAAGAAGAAGTGTTGGATGAGGTTATGGATTAGGATTTTTTCTTTTTCTCTTCGTTTTCTTTTTCTGTTTCTTTTTCACCCAAACCCAGTCGGCGCAGCCGCTCCGGGAGGCGGTTTGTTCGAATGTATTGGTCCATGAGACGACGACCCTCGGGAGTGAGGCTCCAGAATATATTATTGCCCTGCTTTGTATGCGTTGTGAACCCAGCTTGTTCTAGTTGTCTGAGGGTATTAAGCACATCGGGATTTGTGCCGCGCAGTGTTTTCTTTCCACCGTTCTTCAAAGGAGCTCCGTGATAGAGGATAGATTGTTGTTTTGGACCCGAATGTAGTTTATTCAACAGAGTTAGTATTCTTGACGATTCCACGAAAGGATTTTCGTATGATCGGCTTGACCAATTAGTGTGCCCACGATCGTTTGGAAAAGATTTAGTTGCCAAGCCACAGCAATCAAGCAGCTGGAGTGAATAGTTAAGTAGCCGAAGGTTTCCCCTGTTTGGATCTAAACCTAATTTTTCTAAAATCTCTCCTGAACTAAAATTTCGATCTCGTGAGTGCAAAACTTCGTTTACAGTAGCTGGAAAATTTTTATGAAACCCTGGAATTCTTGTTAGAAGACTTGCATGAATATTAGACACGGCTCCAACCCAGTGGACTTCATTAGGATGGCGTGCGGCAATATTGTTCATCACACGAGCAGCATCAAGAAGCTCTTCTGAATCTAACCCATAAACAAGTGCAGGAATAGCAAGAACGTGGTATACGGCAGGGTCTCGACCCCCCAATCGCTTTCGCAAAGCAATGGAATAACGAAGCACTCTCATTTTATTTTGCAATACTTTGACTCTTTTTGGATTTAAGCTACTCTGCGATTGTCTTTCATAGAGTCTCAACAGGGCTCTTTCTTTTTTAGAACCAGGAACGTCTGCGAGCTGATGAAGGAAAATACTCCTGCCCAATCGCACTTGCTTCAAAACAATTCGCGCGACTCGTTCTTCCGCAGAATGTAATCGACTGGCTTCATCCACGTCTAAATCATAGCCCTTGTTAGCCGCTATCATGCGGCGATAATTGAGAGACTGATGAGGAATAGGCGTCTTAGGATAGCGCTTGGAACGAATCTTTCCAATTAGCCGGTGAGGAGAAACCATTCCTAAGAAAACGCATGGAGGGATATAATGGTTTAGGCTAACAACCTAAACGCGTTCATACAATCGCGCGTCCGTGGAAGAATATAGCAAACGCATTTCAGGACAGGGTTCTAATTCCAAGAGACCGTGCTTGACGTTAAAACCAATCAACTCATCGTGAGGAAGATAGAAATAACGGGCATCGAACGCATCCATGGAACGCGTCCACGTTTCACACGAGGAAGTGGCTAACGCATCGTACGAAGCATTGTTGCGCGCATCCAATTCATGCGCGAATTCAAAATATCCATCAATGACCACGGGAAGGAGCGTGTAGTACGCGACCACGTGACCCTGATCCCAGGGAGTTAGCACCGATTCACCGGATTGGGCATGTTGCGAAAGAAAACCTACCACGTTGTGCTCCGAAGGAGTGATGTAAGGGCTCTGGCTGTTCATCAGATAGTACACGGTGACACATCCGATGAAGAGGACAAACACCGTTAATGCAGGAACGAAAATACGCTGCGTGCGAAAAAACTGCAAGAGCGAAACGACTCCATACGCGGCCACAATAGCGAGGAAAGGAATGGAATACATGGCCAAGCGCGTCCCAAACGCCGCAATGACCACCGTCAAGAACACCCAGCCCCACACCACTAAAGGAAGGCGGGCTTTGACTAAACCGTACGCGGAAAACATCCATGAAAGGGGAAAATACACGACGAAACCTAACACCCAAAAACGCGTGAGCTCGGTCGCTTGCAACGAAAGAGGAGATGCATACTGCGAGAGGGGCAAGCCAATGGAATGCACCCACGCAAAAAAAGAAACGAGCATTCCTCCTAATGAAACGGGAATCCAAAACGAAACGCGTTGCTTTTGAACCAAACCCAAAAGAAAAAATGTTCCAAGGAGCAATGCAAACACCACGGCCGAAAGCGGGTGCAAGAAAACCATGGCAATACTCAACACGAACGCTAACGCATCCCGACGCGTGTGCCACAAATACAACGCAAGGGGAATCAGCATCAGCGCTACGCCGTCCGGACGCGTAAAACCAGCAGTTCTCCAGACGGCAATCGCACACACACTCGCAAAGAGCGCGGACCACAATCCAATGCTCGTAGAATTAGAAACGGAGCGTGCGAGCAAAAAAGTAGTAATCGAAAGCAATCCCCCAATGAAAATACCCAGACCCTTCAACACGAGCAACGAATCTAAGCCTGTAACGCGTGAAAGGAGACCGGTGAGAACGTGAAGCAAGGGGGGATACGAGTACACACGACCTTGCAAGGAAAGCGCATCCCATACCGGCACTACGCCGGAGCGCGCAATCTCATTACTCAAGCGTGCGTGAAAGTGAGAATCGGGATCGAGCGAACCATCAAAGAGAAGAGGAACACTCCTCACCGACACGGCAAGAAAAAAAATGAGGAGAAGAAGAATAACCGGAGACAAGAGGGAACCAGGGAGAGAAGCAGTCGAGGTTGGAGAAACAGAAACGGGAGAAGAGGAAATCGAAGCGGGAGATGACGAAGACAACGTGGGAGAAGATGAACGCAGTGAAGGAGATGAACGCGACGAAGAAGGGGAGCGAGCCATGCGCATCACCGCGTCTCCATAAGAGCGGACTGCTCGATGTGCCACGACTCGGCGCCGCGTGACCACGCGGGAGGAATCGACGCGACCACGGACCACTGCGGAGAAGAAGGAGTCAATCCCCATTCCGTCACGCGAGAAGTGAACGTGGAAGAGGAGAGAAGGGAGGAAGGACCGCACGCAACGAGGAGCACTTCCGTATCACGCGCCCGCACCCCTACGAGACGCTTGGCTTCCTCCCACTGGGAAACTCCAGCCATGTAACATAGCAACGCGAGCGCGGGGTTGGAAAAACGAGGAGAAGAGGAACGAGAGGAGGGTGGAGAAGAGGAAGGCGAGGCGGAAGGAGATGAAGGAGCCGAGGGTGAAAGAAGAGGGGAATGGAGACTGTTCACGACCGAGAAACACGCCCACGCGACGTGGTCTAACGAAGCTACGGCATGCGGTGGGAGGATTTGAACAAACCCGGGTGCTGGGAATATGTTTTTAAGCGTGTCCAAGCCGCTTTGGGTACGTGTTCCAAAAAGAGCCCAGACGCTCCACTTGGAACGTGAACCCGGAATGGTAAACGAAGCCGAGAGCGGTTTCATGGTTGAAAAACGACCATTCTGCATAATAACCCTTTTGAGGATGATACACGCATGACCCTGTGGCACGATAAAAGCCTACGAAAATCAACCGGAGGCATTCGAAAAAGCCGAAACCGCGCAAGCAAGTACTTGAGCCGAAAAGGCGGAGAGTTTGCTTCGACGACGCTCAACCCGACAATGGAAGTCAAAATTGTAAAGGGACGCGGAAGCACGCAAAAGGTAAAATTACGAAAAGCAGTGAACGCCAACGTCACGGACGCGAAAACGAAGAAAACCACGCCAATGAAAATTGTGTGGGTGCACGAAAACAGCGCGAACCGATTGTACGTGCGACGAAACATTATCACGAAAGGAACACTCATTGAAGCCGAGAAGGACGGGACGAAAGTCTTCGCCCGCGTGACCAATCGACCGGGACAAACCGGACAGATTAGCGCGACCCTCGCGGCCAAACCGGAAGAAAACAAAAAAGCCACACGCACCGCCAAAGCGGGACGCACGGGCGCTACCGGAAAGAAGAAGAAAACCACCGAAGCGAAAGCCTAGGGGTTTCTTCACCCAATTTTTATTTTTGAAAATTATCACTAAAACTCCTAAACAAGAGGTTGTTCAGGGTTTGGTAATGAGAACTTCTTCCCTACTATTATTTGGCAAAGCTGCATCTAAAGCGCTTAAAACGGGTATTTTAGCTAGATTGGTAGGAATAGCACAAGAAATCAGGTCTCAAACCAAAGTGCGGAACACTTAAACGAACTTAAGATGGCTCAATAAAAACCACTATTACAATCAATTTAGACCACGAAAACCACCAACAATAAAAACCCATCGCCCTATTAGATTAGTCATGGTCGAAGAACAACAAAAAAACCCCGCGCTTCCGAACAAAGGGAGGGGCAAAAGGTTAGATTTCCCTCGCGTTTCCTTTCCCAACAACATCCCAGAAACACTCTCAATTATTGCACGCAATGGAGGAGAAGCAGAACGACTCTTAGTTGTGAAAGAACTTGGCATTTCTGAGGGATGGTCGGGAGCAATTTTTGCTTCTGCAAAAAATTATGGATTGGTGGATAAACGGGGCAGATATTATGTCTTAACAAAAAGTGGAGAAGACTTTGTTAAATCTATAGATAATGAAAAACGAGAGATTCTTTTGCAAGCATTTCTCAATGTGGATTTATTCAGACAATTTTTTCAACACTATACATATATCGGCGATTTACCTTCAGCCAAAAAATTAACTGACCCAATCGTAAGACTAGGCATTGAATCTAAGAATGCCGAAGTCGCTGCGACAGTGATAAAACTAAACTTAGAATACTTTGGAATTACATTTCAAGAAGTAAAGGACAGACTAAATAGCACGTCAAGCAAACCAGTAATTAACAAAAATGTAGACATTAAAAGTGAAAATAACCATAAAAATACAAACGTGAATCATATCCCATTATTTGAGTTAGGATTTCGACTCGGTCAGCAACTAAAAGATAATCAAGATATGGATAAATTGGCAGAAGATCTTACAAAAATGAAAGCCGAGTTCTCAAATTTTCCACACTTATTAGAAGAAATCGATCAAACGATTGAATTCATTCATGAAGGAATTATTCGTTCTGAAAAATTTCCAGACTACGCTAAAAAATCGTTTGGAAAGGCAATCAAAAGAGATATCACAGGTTACAACCATTACAGTCATTCTGCAGAATGAAAGTGTAAGGTGCGGGCATCGGGCAGTAATCCGATGTTCCGCCCCTTACGCGCAGCTTACACTTATTCTAGTTCCAAAAGAGTATTAAAACAACTTTAAGGAAGCTCAATTTGGCCTGAAGAAAAAACTAGAAATTCGTAGAAAACTCATTTTGTTAGGACTTTATTTTAAGCTCCTCGACTTTTCTTTATAAACAAAACCAGCAAGTATATATAGAACTTAAGCCGATTTATGTATAGTGGCCTCGATGGGGCGTCGCACTCATTCTTTACTCATGATGAGCCGGCGTTCTTGATAGGCAAGGAAAAAAAGGTGGTACACCCATGTCTGGTAACGTTTGCCCGGAGTGCGGAAGCACAAAACTGAAGAAAGACGCAGAGAAAGGCGAAATTGTCTGCCAGCAATGCGGACTTATTGTCTCCGAAGATGAAATGGATTTCGGAAAAGAATGGCGATCCTTCGACAGCGACGGATTCGAAGACGTGGCTCGAACCGGAAGCCCGATGAAGTATGTCAAACTCAACAAGGGACTCGTTACTGTTATTGACCGACGCGGTGCCGACGCTCGTGGAAACAAGCTTTCCTCCAAAAGCAAAGCGCAAATGTATCGCTTAATCAAATGGCATAAACGCGCGAGCATCTCATCCAGCATGCAGCGAAACCTCTCGATTGCACTCACCGAATTGCGACGTGTCGCCAGCTACTTGAACATCCCCGAACAACTCGTGGAAGCGGCCGCGTTACTCTATCGTAAAACCGTCAAGAAAGGATTGATTCGCGGACGACTCATCGAAGCAGTCGTTGCAGCCGTATTGTACACCGTTTGCCGAACGTACCAAGTTCCCCGAACGTTGAATGAAATGGCCGAAGCCAGCGGATTAACCAAGAAAGAAATTGGTCGAACATACCGATTCTTGGTTAGAGAATTGAAACTCGAAGTCCCGCTGACGAACCCGATTCACTACATTCCCCGCTTTGCTTCCGAATTGAATTTGAGCGGAGAAGTGCAGGAAGAAGGACGAAAAATTCTGGAAGAAGCCATCGGAAAAGGACTCATCTCCGGACGCGGACCCACGGGTGTCGCGGCAGCCGCCGTGTACATTGCGGGATTGCTGAAGGGAGAACGCCGAACCCAGAAAGAAGTCGCCAACGTGGCCGGAGTCACCGAAGTGACGATTCGAAACCGTTACCGCGAACTCAAGAAACGATTGGATATTGAAGTGTCAGCCTAAAAACTGACATTTCAATTCACTTTTTCTCCTTTAACTTTTTTTTAATTTTTAAAATTTCACAAAAATGTTTTCACGCCGTGCGTGCTTTCTCTTTCCATAAGCACGCGTTCTTTCAACAAGACCATGTTGATGCGCTTCTCTACCTTTCCTGTTCGTAAGAAACGATCCACACTCTCAGCGAAAGCTCGGCCTCCAATAATTTCCGTTAACACTACGTAATCGGCGCCCTGTTTGTACAACTTCCACGCGTCCTCGTAATAATTGGCCTTCAAGTACACTTTTAATTTTGGAAAATGATGTTTGGAAAAACTCAAAATGAAGGAAGACTCATCCATATCTGGGAGAGCGCACACCAACAAGCGAGCGCGTTCCGCGTGCAACTTCTCTAAAATTTCGGGATTGTGCGCGTTCCCATACACGGCATCCATGCCCTTCTCTCTAAAAAAAGCCACGACGCCGGGATCGTGATCCACAATCACCGTAGGATAATTTTTCGATAAGCCGCTCGCTAAATACTTTCCGGAACGACCCGCGCCGAGGATAATAATATGGTTATTCAAATGGGCGTCGGGGACGTGTTGCAACTCCTCCATCTTGCGAGAAAACAACGGAAAGTGGGAAAAAATCTTGAGACGATAGAGGTCGCGCAGGCGCGCCTGAATGCCCGGAACGTTCTCGGAGACATAGGGCGTGACCACCATCGAGACCGCGGCGAGGAGAACAAGGAAAGAGTACACGTTCTCCGGAAGAACGCCGACCGTTCGACCTTGAAACAATAAAATGAGGGAGAACTCGGACATGTTGAGCAACCCAAACGAAACCTTGGAAGCGGTGTTCGAACCGTATCCGGCAAACTGGGTGACGGCGTACAACACGAAGGGTTTGAGAATCACTAAAATAATGAGAGCCCCCACGACAAATTCGACAGGGATCATTCCCACATTGAATGTGAGTTGCGTTCCTAGTGAGACAAAGAAGAGCATGACGAAAAAATCTCTCAAACCTCGAATGGAGGAGACGGCTTCCGCGTTGTAAGGAAGATTCGAAATGGCTAACCCGGCGAGGAAAGCTCCAATCGCGAGGGAAATGTTGAGGGAGTACGCGAGGGCGATGAAACCAAAGCAGGTGGCTAACGCCGTAAGGTAAAGGAGTTCGCCGCTCTGCGCGGAAATTCTAAAAATAAAAGGAAACACGCGCTTGGAGAGAATAGCGACAATTCCGGCGAGGAAGAGAGCTTTGAGAAATAGGAACTCAAAGAACGGGAGGTTGAAACTCGCATACCCAGCGGAGAGAAGGGGAAGCGCGACCACGACGACCAAATCTTCTACCAACAAGAAGCCGAGCATGAGCTGCCCATGTAGGGACTGGAGCATCTTCTTCTCTTGGAGAATTTTGACGACGAGAATGGTGGAGGAGAGCGAGAGCGCGAGACCTACGTACAACGCGGCTTCTAATGATAAGCCGGGAAGAAGAAAGACCGCGAAAAGAATGGAAATAACAATCTGTGCTATTCCCCCGATCAGGATGACGGGACCGGTCTTAAGGAATTTTAAAAAATCGGTTTCCGCTCCTACGGTGAATAAGAGAAAAATAATTCCCAGTTCTCCCAGCAAAGCAATTTCTTCCGGATGAGGGAGCACGTTCAGGACAGCAGGGCCAATGGCCACTCCCGCAATTAAGTAACCTAACAACGCGGGCTGCTTGAGTGCACGTGCTGCAAACAAGGAGAGCGCGGCCGCCATGACCATGACGCCCAAATTCAAGAGCAATGCGTACTCGGCCATGAGAAAGGAAAACGGAACGGGAATAAAAAGACGCTGGAGGCGACTCCACGAAACAAAAAAAAGGTGCTTACTTTATGGGAGAAAGAGTGAACGAATCCGCCGTATCCACGACTTCAAAACCCGCGTCGAGAATTTTTTTCCGAAGGGCATCGGCATCCTTCCAACGCTTCTCTTGCCGCGCGGCGTGACGCTCCTCTGCCAACTTTACCACAAGTGCGGGGATCGGGAACGTGGGCTGA
>CAYHJZ010000020.1:0-13509 GCA_964357115.1 uncultured archaeon
CCGCGGCATACACTCCATCAACTACCCGCATTTTGACGTGGTGTTGGAAGACAACTCCCCTACTCCTGAGTACTCGAAAAAGCTCGCGGCGCACGCTCAAGAATGGAGGCACGCGCACCCGAAGAGAAAATTTGAAATTATTTACTCGGGAGAAACCGATCCCAGAGCGCGACAGCGACTCGTGAATGGTAGGAATGCGATCCGAGAAAAATTTCTGAAAGGAAAATACGACTACTTCTTCTCCCTCGAACAAGATGTGATTCCCCCGCCGAAGACGATCGAGTGGTTACTGGAAACCCAAAAAGACATCGTGGGGGGAGCATATTACAACAAGACGCGAGAACAAACGCTCACGGTAATGGCGGGCATTTGGGGGAGCGAGGAAGAGAAACAAAACAAGTTGGTTCGTAGCATGGGATTTCTGAATTTATTTCCCACACGTATAACGGAAGTTGCGTACATTGGATTGGGATGCACGCTGATCTCGCGAAAGGTGTTGGAGAAAATTCCTTTCAGATACGATCCCACTCAACTCGCGCGCGACGATATTTATTTTTCCAAGGACGCAAGGGAGAAAGGATTCAATGTGTACATGCACACGGGCGTTTTGTGCACGCACCGATTCAACAACGCGTTCAAGCAGACGAAGTACTAAACATTCGTATTTGTGCTACTCGATAAATAACACTCAAAAACCACGACTGGAAAAGGAATACTCAAGTTGTGAAGTACGCGAGGGTGCATTTCTCCCAGGAAGCCGTGGAAGGAACCCATTTTCACGTGAGCGACGCGACCCTCGATGAAGCCTCCTTGCGAGACGGGTTGATACGAGGGGGTTTCCCCCATGAAACGGGCAAGGGCATCGACGTGGGATTTCATTTCATTGAATGACGCCGATGCGTGACCGATCACGAGGCACAATTTGTAATGCGTCACGGTTCCAGTATCAGAAGCGGCGTGCATATCCACGATTTGATCCAACTCGAAAAGCTTGAAGGGTTGAGAAGCGCTACGATTCGAAAGTAACGCACGAAGCGTTTCGGGGTAAAGCGCATTGCGCACGAGCGACAAGCCTTGTTCTTTCGCCACACCTAATGAAACGTGAGGAGAATGCTCGCGCTCGAACGCATCGAAATGGTGCGCGTGACTCGACAAGTGCCACGTCATGACTTCCTGAAAACCCATTCCCACGACCGCGTCGCGAACGTCTTCATTCAGGCGCGTCTGAGGGAGAATTCCCCCTTGCGTGGCCACTTCTACGCGTTGGGGGGAGAGGTTGTCAAAACCGTACGCTCGCGCGACATCGTCGACCACATCAATGGGGTGTAAAATGTCGTAGCGAAATTGAGGATATTCGAGAAGCAATTGTAGCGAATTTACTTTGACCGTAGAGTAGAGCATGCGACCCAAGAGAGTCGAAATCTGTTCTGCGGTAAACGCGGTTCCGAGCGTATCGTTCACGAGCGACACGTCCACGGCGATGGATTCCATCGTGCATTCGGGAGTAGTCTTGGTTTGATCGTTAGGAAACAGTACGCGGACGGAGTAAATGTCTCCCTTCATGTCAGAGAAAACGTGCGCGAGAATATCCGCGAGAACGGAAACGGTGGGCCAATAGTGACCCGAGACTTCGACGAATAATTCGGTGTCGTGCGGCGTGACATTTCCCACGGTGTTCGAATTAATGATGGGAGGCATCGACAAGACTTTCTTTTTAGCATCTCTAAAAACGGGATAAATGGGAAGTTCTTTCAACAAGTGCGCAAACTTTCTTCCCACCGGATGCGTTTCGAGAATCGTTCGACCCGAGAATTCAATATCGCTTCCTAAGGGAGGAAAGACGATTTTCTCCGGGGCTTCTCCGGTGAACGTAATCGGCCACGCGATTTTAGCGTTGGGGTAAATTCCAATTGCCGCCTTTTTTCGTTGGCGCGCAAACGTGTCGTGGAGTTTCTCCTGAATCCAAATCAACTCATCGAGCTTTTCTTGCGTGAGGCGAATATTTTTCACCACGAAGGCGGCCGTGAAGGGGCGCACGGGCACGACGGACTTGTCGACGCGAACCACGTAATCGGAGTCTTTGGAAGACGGCTTCGAATACGGCGCGAAGCCGAGATACGCGTTAAGCACGCGAGCAACGCCTGCCGACGAAATCATGTCGGGACGATCCGCAGTGACATCTAACTTTAATGCTTCAGGATCGTCGCTATCGAGATCGAAACCCATCTTCTCCATCGCGTCGCGGAGCATGCTCATCGTGAGGGGCTTGCGCATGTAGGCGTTGAGTTGTTTCAACGTCGTTTCAACGGTGACCATGCGACGCCCCCTCCTTGGGAATACCATGACGCGTTCCGGGATAATTTCGAATGAAATCCAACGCGACATCGGGACCGAGAATTTCTTTGACGGTGGACTTTTGATGCATGAATAAGGCTAAGCGTTCTAACCCAAAACCCCACGCGATGACGGGAACATGAATGCCAAACGGTTTCAAGGACTCCGGACGAAACATGCCGGAATTAATCAGCTCGACCCACTTTCCTAAACCGGGGTGATAAGCTTTGGCTTCCATGGAAGGCTCCGTGTAGGGATTGTACGTGGGCTTGAATTTGATTTGAGTCAAACCGAGTTTGGCGTAGAACTCTTGAATAATTCCCATCAAGTGACGCAAGGTGAGCCCTTCCCCTGCAATGAATCCCTCAACTTGATGAAACTCGGCGAGGTGCGTCGCGTCTACCGCTTCGTTACGATAAATTCGCCCAATCGCAAAACGCTTGACGGGAGAACGAATTCCTTTTCCGAATTCACGAAACGTGGTGGCGGTGGTGTGCGTGCGGAGTAATAGCTGCATCGCGGCGCTGGGATCCCACTCATAACCGAAACCTTTCGACCCGGTTTTTCCTCCATGTTCATGCGTCGCTTTGATGCGCTTCACCAACTCGGCATCGGAAAGAGATGCCTGGCCGGGCAAGTAAAACGTGTCTTGAATTTCTCTCGCGGGGTGATCTTGAGGAATGAACATCGCGTCCATATCCCAAAAGGCACTTTCAACAAGGGGACCTTCCATCTCGGAGAAGCCTAACTCAATCATGACATTTCGCACATCACGAATCGTGTGGCGCAAGGGGTGAATTCTTCCGGGGGAAAATGTTTCCACTCCCGCTGCCACATCATAAGGTTTGAATTTTCCCTCTTTCCACTTTCCAGAGGATAGTAATTCCGGCGTGACGAGGCCGAGTTCATTCGAGGAATCAAAGACGTCTCCTTTCTTGTGAGCGGCGAGACCTTTTTCGGTTATTTTAAGTGACTCTTCCGAACGCGTCTTGGATTGAAGGAGACCGCGCGATACTAATTCACTCACGACAGGAGAGGCAGAGTCCACGGCTTCTCCACGCGACAACGCGGTGAGCAACGAGTGAAGAGGAGAATGCTCCACGGATTTTTTTCCTAGCGGAGTAATCGAGAGCAGGGTTTGATTATTTTCATTTTTAACTTCAATCCAATTCGAACGTTTGGCTAGACCCAACGCCGCCGAAAACGCCCCCGCGTCATGCGAAAACAATTTTTTAGAATCGTTCATGGAGAGCGATTTTTCCATGAGTGCGCGGCAGAGGATTTGCTCAGGCAACCCGTGCGATTGCGCATGAATCCCAGTAGGGGTTAATTCGAATACCGTGTGCTTTTCGCGATGAACCTCGACGAGACCTTGGGGTTCGAGTTCTCCTACGACGCGGCGAATCGCATCCGGAGAAACATGAACGGCTTGCGCGAGCGAGTCGATGCTGGAAGAATGACCCTTGGAAAGGTGGGCGAGTAATGTGAAGGAAAGGGAGGCCATAGGATACTATACGGAGCCAAATGAATGTTTTAAACCAAGGCGGAAAACGGAACGAAAAGTGGGCTCTTAAATACGCAAAAATGCTCCTGGGGAGAATGGAATCCATGCTTCGGGTTACAGCCATTGTGTCGGTAGGACTCATTATTCTCATGGGAATTTTCTACGGAGGGTGGCAACTGCCCACGTTCTCGGAAAACACGCCTCCACTAACGAATGAAAAAAATGAGGTAATACTGCAGGATGCCTGTGTGGTGAATGAAGAATGCGCCTTCGTGATTAATGCGGTGTCGACATGGGAATGCATTTCGGCGAATTGCCCACCGGAAGAAAGTACGGAGCAACCGAACGCAAACGATCCAAACTACACGTGGGCTCCTAAGTTTGAAGCCGCATGCGTGAATGCGGAAGCACGAAATTATGTGAATCTCGAAGGAGAACCATTACTGGTGGATGCACGCGGGGGAAGCTGTGCGTGCGTGCAACGCGTGTGTGAAATTACTCCAACGTCCTTACTCGAGACCGAGCAGTAGAATCATCGCGTAGATTCCAAGGAGGAAGAATACCAATTGTCCCACGGACTTCCTCCAATCCACTTCGCGATGCAACTCGGGAATGAGATCGCTGCCCGCAATGTAGAGAAAAGAACCCGCGGCAAAAGGAAGAAGCCAGAGTGAAAAAGACTCTACATGAGAACCAATCACGAAAACAAGTAATGCTCCCGCAATCGCCGTAGTAGCGGTGAGGAGATTCATGGCTAACGCGTGACGAACTGAAAAGCCCCCATGAATGAGTACGCCAAAATCGCCAATCTCTTGAGGAATTTCATGAAAGATAACCGCCAACGTAGTCGCAATTCCCGCAGGGATACTTACTACGTACGCGGCGCCAATGATAATTCCATCAATGAAATTATGCACCGCATCCCCGAGTAAATTGACCCACACAAACGGTTGAACGTGGGCATGATCCTTGTGCTCTTCCTCGGAATGATGACAGTGACGCCAGTGGATGACTTTTTCCACAATGAACATGAGGACGAAACCCCCAATTAACGCTAAAGAGACTTCGAGCGAGAAGCCTAATTCTTCCACGGCTTCCGGAAGCAAGTGAATGAGCGCGTCGCCGAGCAAGGCACCCGCGGCAAAGGCGACGATGTAGACTAAACTCTTGTTCAAGAAGGAACGATTCAACGAGAGCGTGAGCACCCCGATCAAGGAGACGACGCTCACTAAGACGACCGAACCTAACGCGTAAAACAATAGCTCATCCATACGAAAAGACACTCCATACACCCAAAACAGAACTATTAGTTTTTAATCCAAATGTTAATAACTTCATACGTGTAACGGGCGGAAATTAATAACCCTGTTTCGCGAAAAACACGCTACCAAAGGAGGCATTAAAGTATGACGGAAATCGTGAGCTTATCCTTAGACGAGGCCTCCTTGAAGGATTTGGAGATGCTCCAAAAAGAATTGGGATTTTCCGGACGAAGTGAAGCGGTGAGACAGTGTATTCGGCTGTTTGCCAATGATCATAAACAATCCAAGAAGCTCAAGGGAGAAATTCACGGGGTTTTACTCGTAGTACACCCGGACGAGTACAACGAAATGATCTCGGAAAGCCGACACGCGTTCCAACATATCGTACAAACGCATATTCACAATCACTTGGAAAACCACGTGTGCATGGAACTTTTTGTCCTCAAGGGACCCGCACCCACCGTCCAAGAATTCGCTCAAAAACTGCACGCGAGCCCTAAAACCAACCTCGTAAAACTCTTAGTCGTGTGAACACGATTTATAAGCATTAGGAAGCCCATTCTCTCCTGAAGCAGGGTTGTCAAAATACTCCGACCTTTTCAGTAAGCCGAGTAAATAAACAATCCAACTTTGAAGCGGGGTTGGCAGAGTGGTCTATAGCGGCAGCCTGCTAAGCTGTTCTGGGAAACCAGGCGAGGGTTCGAATCCCTCACCCCGCGCTTTCCATTTTACTCAGGGTTTTCGTCCAACAAACTCGGACACAATCTCAAGACGATTTTTCGCTTTTCTTCTTCCGAGAAAAAGGGCCAGTTAATGATTTCTTCGAGCGAGCGACCACAACTCGAACACATGGTTTTCTCATCGAGCGTACAAATAGAATTACACGGAGACGGAACAGGATTCATGAAAGAAACGAGATCAAAACAGTATTTATGGCTTCCACTTCACGTGCGAAGGAGAATCCAAGAAGAGAAAGAGCAAGTGAATCCACGACAAGAGAAGGGGAACGAGTAAGATCGAAAATGTGGGACCGACGAGCACGGATTGATTTTCTAACACCACATTTGCGGGCACAAACAAGGAAATCATCGCTCCCTCCGGAGACCCGGGTTGAGGAATGTTGGCTACCGAAAGCAAACCAATGAGGGGAAAGACGGGAGAGAACGTAGTGAACATGATGAGCACGCTCAAGATGAGAATGGAGACACTAAACGCGGTTTTCTTCGCATACACGTTTCCCAAACCGGGAACGAGAATATTGGAAAGCAAGGCAATGAGAATCGAACGCGCATTGGAATGAGAAGGAGCATCGTGCACGTCGAGACCGCGGCCCGCGTCGTCTAAACGAATCACTTTCTCGCTTTTGGAAACAGGAAAAATACGCTCCACAATAGAGTGCTCGGACGCATGAACATCAAAAGAACCGGGATCAAACACGGGACGAAACGAACGGCGCGAAGAAGACTTTTTTCGTTTAACCATTTGGGAAAAAACGGGTTGGGCTATTTAAACCTCCACGTGGAGAAAAAAAGCAAAAAGTGAGACAGAATCGAAAATGGAAATGAAAAAGAATAGAAATATGACTAAAGTGAAGAATGAAAATGCATAACGCGTGCGAGAAAACAACTCATGTCTCGCAATAGGCGTCAACCCTCCGAAAAAAAGAATTTAGCTTTTCGAATTACTGCATTGTGTTACGCTGCTCGGCGAAGCACTCGCGGCAAAAAACCGGTCTTCCCTGTCTAGGTTGAAAGGGGACTTTGGTTTGGGTACCGCATTTGCTGCACACAGCATCGAACATTTGGCGGGGACCACTATCGTAGCCACCGCGTCCTTGAAACGCCATGCGTGATTTACTCCTTTTATACTCTTTTGACTTGACCTAAAGGCCTAGCCAATGACTAAAATGCCCTAAAAGAGGTTATAAACCCGAGCCTGGAAAACAGCCGTAGGGCAGCATAGAAGGCGAATACGGGCTGAAATCCTCTTATAGGCAGGAGAGAGGGATTGAGCACCCATTCCCCCAGAAGTGGCACGGCACTATCCGTATTGCTCCATGAGTTTCCGAGCCAGTGTTTTTCTAAAAAGTGGGCTTTTCATTGCGGCGGAAAACCACTCAAATACCACCCTTTTTTCTTCACGCATTCTATTTTGAGATGGCGCTATACTAGCAAAAATTAATTTCATAAGGGGACTAAGTTCTGCAGGAGGAGAGGAGGCAGGCTTCTCTTCTAATTGATCCGATAGTAGCCTCACTGATTTTTTTCCTAATTCTTCCAAACGAAAATCGCGAATGACGGCCGTTCTATCGGATGCAGGAAGCGTATCAAAATTATGCACTTTTTCACGGATAGACAGTAGTTCATCCGCGGCAGGTGGAGTTACTGTTTTACGAACCAATGCTTGAATTTTAGGAATAGCTGAGTGGATTACCCTAATGACTTCAACGTCACTAAGAAATAATTCAATTAAGATATCCCTACTTTTAGGATCATACTCGGTTCCCTCTCTACGGCGTCTTTTAAGAAATCCTAAAAAGTGGATATTTAATCGGGAGTTAAACTGGTAAATAGACTCCGCATTTCTTATTGCGGTACGCTTTTCATAGTCCAATTCAGAACCGAACCGGTGTTGGTGCATTTTATCAACAAAATCAATAAGTTCATCAGCTGTTGTAGGAAGAGGAACACCATTTTTTCTCGCGGAGACAAAATCATCGATTGCCAAAGAGTACGTGCGTTTACTACTTGGATAAGGGCCCTTGGAATTATCCTCGTAAATAAATGCGGCTGAGTCTACTGTATCTAAAGCAGGACTGGTTTCATTTGGTTTGAGAAATATTCCAATCTCACGAAGTTTTTTTCGAAGGGATACCGCACGTTCTACTCTATCTAAAGAAACCCATGCCTCCCGACTATTCCCCCATCTTTTGAGTCGTTGTATTCGCCAAAACTTCAAAACCATTTTTTTCGCTTTCGTATCAATATTCCCTTTCGCTTTGCGCGCAAGGAGCTGTTTTTTAGCCATTTGAAGGAGCCGTTCCCGTTGTTCTCGATATGAAGGACGGTTAGGTTTGGGAGAGGGCATGCTCTTTCAAGAATTAGAGCCAATAAAAAGAGTGCAGGAGGCAGGGTTCGAACCTGCGAAGGCACTAAGCCACCAGATCTTGAGTCTGGCCCCTTTGACCGCTTGGGTACTCCTGCGACGAAAGAAAATAGCCAGGGTATGGTTTTTATTAGGACGCGCCCACGCACCCATCCCTTTCCACTCCCCAAATCCCCCATTGGCGGACTCGTGCGAAAAGACTTAAATGAGTCGAAAGAATGATTTTGAAAAAAAGGAGACCCACTATGAAATCCGTTTTGTTACCCTATCTTGCCTTCAATGGAAACTGCCACGAAGCCATGGCCTTCTACCACTCTATCTTAGGAGGAAAACTCGTCCAACAAACATTTGGAGAGGCTATGAACGAAACCAACCCCGCAATCAAAAATAAAATTATTCACGCGTCGCTAGAAAATGATTCCGTGTCCCTCATGGCGAGTGATTGCCCACCGGAACAAAAAGCCGTGTTTGGAAATAGTGTGAGCTTAAGCCTTATTGGATCGGACGCGAACCAACTCACGCGATTCTACAACGCACTCTCGAAGGGCGGAAAAATAGAAATGGCACTCGGAAAACAATTCTGGGGAGACACGTTTGGAGCATTCCAAGACAAGTACGGTATTCACTGGATGGTTAATATTACAGCGGAGAAAAAATAATTCCGCGAAAAAAGAAGAAGCGCCCCTTCACGATGAACTAGCTTCGAAGAGGGGGTGTTTCTTAAACCGTTAGTCGAGAGAGTATTATATGACGTCCGCCTTATCCGTGAAGAGTGTGGTGAAAGAATACCACACCAAGATGGGATCGTCCACCGCGCTGAATGGCATTTCCTTCGAGATTGAAAAAGGAGAATTTTTTGGATACTTGGGACCGAATGGCGCGGGGAAAACGACGACGATTAAACTCGCCACTGGACTCGCCACCCCCACCAGCGGCAGTATTCGCGTGTTTGGACACGACGTGGTGAATGAGTACCAACAGGCGCGAATGAAAATTGGTCTGGCCGCGCAGGACTTCAACTTTGATATTTTTTCTACTGTATATGAAACCTTGAAGTATCAAGGGGGATATTACGGGATGAAGGGGCACGCGCTCGAGAATAGAATTGAGGATTTATTGAAAGAGTTTAATTTGAAAGAAAAACGCGACGAGCGTGTCATGCGATTATCCGGAGGAATGAAACGACGACTCCAATTATGCAAAGCACTCATTCACAACCCGGAATTACTCATCATGGACGAACCTACCGCAGGAGTAGATGTGGAATTGCGCCGCGCTCTGTGGAGATACTTGGAACGCATCAACAAAAACGGCACCTCGATTTTACTCACCACGCACTACATCGAAGAAGCGGAGAAGTTGTGCGACCGCATTGGAATTGTGTATAAAGGAAAAATAGTGGAGATGGATGACACCGAGAAACTCATTCAGAAAATGAGCAAGCAGAAAGTGGTGCTCAAACTCAGCGAGAACAATGTAAAATT
This sequence comes from uncultured archaeon, assembly GCA_964357115.1. Lineage (GTDB taxonomy): Archaea > Iainarchaeota > Iainarchaeia > Iainarchaeales > VGJJ01 > VGJJ01. The sequence goes on from CAYHJZ010000020.1 coordinate 9,690, forward strand.
ACCCAAAACCATTGCGAAGAATGCGTTTGAGTATAACGAAAGTGAACGAGTGATTACGATTGCGTGCGAGGATGTTCAAGCTCAACTCCCCGCGATACTGGAAGATTTAACGAAGCACAAAATAAAGATAGAGAATGTGGAAATTTTGAAATCAAATTTAGAAGACATTTACGTCAACTTAACGGGGGGAGACCATGGATCGCTGGATAGGATTTGAAGCACTCGTGAGCCGCGAGGCGCACCGCATGAGGCGCTTGTTCAAGGATGCGATTCTCGCCCCCATCGTGTCGAGCATTCTCTACTTGCTCATCTTCGGCGTATTTATCGGAAACCAATTTAGTGAAATTAATGGCGTAGCATATATTGAATTCATTGTCCCTGGACTCATTATGTTGAATGTGATTCAGGGAGCATTTTCCACCACCTCCTTCTCGCTATTTTTGCAACGATTCCAACACTCGATAGATGACATTCTGGTTTCGCCGATGTCGTACTTGTCGATGGTGCTGGCCATGTCTCTTGGAGGAGTTATGCGCGGACTCGTCGTAGGAATTACGATTTACGCTGTAGGCTCCATTTTCATTGGTAAAATCGTGCTCGTGAATCCCTTGTTATTTTTGTTTTTGCTCGTATTGATTTCTTTCCTATTCGCATCCCTTGGACTCATCGTAGGATTATGGGCGGAAGAGTTTGAACACTTGAGTTTATTCCCCACATTCCTCATTATGCCCCTCACCTTCTTGGGCGGGGTATTCCATAGCACCACACTGTTACCAGAAATACTCCAAGACGTGGCTAAAATTAACCCGTTCTTTTACTTTGTGGACACATTCCGATATTCAATGATAGGGTATGCGGACGCCGACGTAGGAATTGGAATTGCACTCATCATCGTGCTGACGATCGGATCGGTGTACGCGACGAATCACTTATTCAAGAAAGGGTACAAGCTCAGAGCCTAAAAATATTACAAAAAAATTAATCACCGAATTATTTTAGCCAATTCCACAATTGCTCTTTCACTGAAGCCGCGTTCGATTGAGAAGGAGAGATCATATCCGTTCCGTGTAAGGAACCGTCCAACAAGACCAATTGCTTCTTCATCGCAGGGAGTGCGGAGAGAATCTGTTGTGAAGAAGAAGAGGAATACGCGTCCCCTTTGCTGGCAATAATTAACGCGGGAACCGTCACCGTTTTCATCGCATCCGCGACTGAAATGCCTTTGTAGTTTAATCCAGGAGAGAGCAGGACGATGGAAGCCGTGTTCTCCGGGTGTGCGGCCGCATAATTCAACACGGTGTTGGCACCAATGGAAGCGCCGACTAAAAACACGCGTTCCACACCTAATTCCAAACGCACCTCTTCGACATCCAGCGACATACGCTGATAATCCACGTCGGTGAAAGAAGTCGCATCCACCGTGGCACCCCGGCGCAAGCGAGACGAACCAAAACCACGCAAGTCTAGCGCTAAAACGGAAAAACCGTGTTGGTGCGCAGAAGCAATAGCAAACGATTCATAGTCAAAATGATCGCGATTGTATTGATGTAATAGAATGAGAGTGGGCAGGGCATTCACATCCACTGCACCTAAAGGAGTATAGTGCGTACCCTGGATTTCAAATCCATCCGACGTCATCAACGAAAAAGGAGTCGTATTCACCGAAGCAGGAGAGGAATGGGAAGGCATCACAGGAGAAGAGACACACCCGAGTAAAAAAACCAGTAGTAAAAAAAAAGATAAAAAAAGTGAGCGCATGAGGGTTTCTCCATTAGTGCATGAGCACGGGAATAGGCTTCTCGGCGAGGGAATTATACGCGAACATTCCACCCGAAAAATTACACGCGTTCACAAAACCCATGCTGCGTAAGGAATGAGCCACTCGACCGCTACGACTCCCGGAACGGCACACGATCATGAACTTTTGATCTTTCGAATAGGAATCAAAATCGCGCGGTGTTAGCGCGGACATGGGAATATGTTTGATGGAAGGAATGTGACCGAAAGAAAATTCTTCATCCTCGCGCACATCCAACCAAACCCACGAAGGATCGTGCAGGAACGCGACGGCATCTTTCGCTACCATTTCGAGGGGGAACATACTAGAACTGAGAAGCGGAACCCGTTTTAAGGGAATATTCTGAAAGCCTATAAAAGGGGAAAAAAACACGAGGAGTGTATGCTAGCGTCCGAGGGAGAAAGAAAAGAACGGTGGAAAAACATTCGACCGATTCTGAAAAAATTATACCCCTCCCCCAAAGTCGGATTAGAGGGATGGAAGAATCCCTTCGAACTGCTGATTGCGACGATTCTCTCCGCGCAATGCACGGATGTGCGCGTGAACATGGTGACGAAAACATTGTTCAAAAAATACAAAAAACCCCAAGACTATTTAGACGTCCCCGCGAAAGAAGTAGAGAACGATATTCGCAGCACAGGATTTTACAAAAATAAAACGAAAAACATTCGAGGGTGCTGTGAAACACTCCTAAAAAATTTTGAAGGGAAAGTCCCCCAAACCATGGAAGAATTAATCACTCTCCCAGGAGTAGGAAGAAAGACCGCGAATATTGTATTATGGGCCGCGCACGGAAAGAATGATGGAATCGCCGTGGACACGCACGTGTTTCGTGTGTCGAAACGGCTTGGACTCGCGAGCGGGCGAAGCCCAGTGATTACGGAACGAGAACTCATGCCGATTGTAAAACAAAACGAATGGGGAACGCTCACGGATTATTTGATCTGGCACGGGAGAAAAATATGCGACGCGAGAAAACCCAAATGCAGCACGTGCCCCATTGCAAAACACTGTCCACGAATAGGCGTAGAAAGGAGCGCGTGAGATGACACCAAAAAGAGGGAGAAGTCAACGAAGAGAAGCCGAACGACGCGCCGCACGAGAAGTACAGACTCCTGTTGTCGTTGGAAAAATGACACGACTCGCGCGTTTTAGAGAGTGGGCACGAAAACACAAAAAAATAGTGAGACTATCAATAGCAGGAGCGATCCTCGCCGGGACACTAGGGGGAGTTAAATATTATCGATACGCAACCATTCCACATTGTGTCGTAGTGCTCGGAGCACACAGCGACCGCACCGACACGATGTATGTAGCCCATGCGCTAAACACTCTTCGAAAGGTTGAGCGAGTTTCCGTAGTCGCATTAGAAAACGCTCACGGAACAAATGAGAATAGCAAGCTAGCCGTCGACGCGTACAATCATATTCAAAATGAGTTCGAAAAATGGAGACTGCGCACGAAACCAGGCGTGAAAGAACAGTATCAAATGGCCAATGAGATTCTTTCCCAAGTTTTTAACAATCAGCTCATTCCAATATACGCCGAAGCACTGGTTTCAGGATTGCCAATTCGCTTTCTAGAACGCGGAACCGAAAAGGAAACAAGACGAAGTAAGGAACTGATGGCGAAGAGTAATGCATTTATTCAGCAGGCCGTGGACGCACCTACCTTGAAAGAAGGAGCACAACTTCTCAATAAATCAACCGAATTACTCTATGAGTCCATAAGAATTCGAGACGAAGAGATGAGAGAAGAATTAGAAAAGATCCGAGACGAGTTTAGGGGAGAAGGAACCGTTTTTTCTTCTGTTGGAGCCGCCCACTATGAATTCCCACCAACGCGTCGAGTGCGAAAAATCGATGCGCTCGATATGGATCGCCACTTCTTGCCCGACCCACGAATTGAAATGAAACTCGAACCCGAGATTCGAGCCGCGAGGGGAATTATCGCCTACTACATTCGAATCGCGGTGGAAGACGCCCGTGCGAATGTGGAAAAAAGCAAGGAGCGATACCAGTA
>CAYHJZ010000021.1:0-415 GCA_964357115.1 uncultured archaeon
AGCCGCCGGTCACCCGGCGGCAATACGGGTTCCATCAGCGGCCCATCGTACATTTTTTCATTTCCAGGCTCCACATTCAGGTGGGGGTGAATCCACTCTCCTAATCGTGTCGAGCGGCTGTCTTCGACGGCACCTATGAGCATGCACTCGTGTTGGTGCGCGGTGGCGTAGAGTTGGGTGAATAAAGCAATCGTGCGCTCGTATTCTTTCTTGAGTAAGGATTCGCTTCCCGGCTTGTCCGAGGGATGAAGAATGAGACTCCCATCGATGAAGCACGCGCGTGGGCGAAATTTTTGAATGAGCGTAATCGCGTTCTGCACCTCGGCTTGCAACCTTGTGAGGGAGACGAATTGGTGGAAGTCTTCGCGTTCCAATCCCTGCGTGTTAATGATGGGTTGCGGCAGCGACGTGTTTT
>CAYHJZ010000021.1:425-13371 GCA_964357115.1 uncultured archaeon
GGCATTAACACCCCCATCTCGTACCCAAAACCCCCACCCCTGGTGCGGAGGTACAAGCTGGGGTCCGTGTAGAAGGATTGCCCCGCAAACCCCGAATCGACTCCGGCTATTTTTCCCTGATTGGGTTTTTTTTCTATTTTGTGCGTGAGCGTCGTGCCTTCCACGCCCCCCGTTATGTTGTGGAGTGGATGGTGAGAAGCTTCTTTGACGCGCTGCCCTACATTCGCTTGCCGTCGCTGCATACCCTGAATGTGTGAAACGACGCCTTCGAGCCACTGGAAGAATCCCATTCTCTTACTCACGCGGGGCGTGGATTTAAACGCTTTTGAGGTGTTTCGCCTTTTCCGCAGGGCGCGGGACGAAGCATTAAATACCTCCCAACCGTATTCGTGTTAACACCAAAAACACAGTTAATTTTTTTGGGTTGAATAGAGCAGGGGTTGTACATCATGCATGCCGTTATTGAAATCGAATCGTTGTCCCAGGACTGGAAGCCTCCGTTTCAGAAGAAGCGCGAAACTAAGTCCGTGACCGTGAAAGAGGGCGAGACGTTTGAGCCGCTCAAGGACGGTTCTCCGTTGTTTGCCATTCAGTCGATTGAGGGCAGCCGTATCTTGCTCGAATACAATCGAACGTATACATTAAAGGGGTATGAGCACCCGGGCGAGCGCATGCTATGGGTCAGCTTGCACACTCCTGTCAAATTTTCTTCCTTGTGGGATGACAATGGCACCACTAAAACGGTCACGTTGAGAGAAATCAGCGGCGCCCGACCGGTGGCGACCGTGGAGTCTCCTGCTGAGGAAGCCTCTGAATCGCATTCTACTCACTCCCCTCCCGTTTCGCGTCGCGATGCGGTGCAAAGCGATTCCGAAACCGAAATCTACCGCCCTTCCTCTCATTAGGGGAAGCGGTTTCCTAATATAGGTGTTTTTTCTCTAGTTTTTCATGTCACCCTCTCCTCGTCCCGCTTCGCCTCGGGCGCGTGCGGCTCATTTGGCTAAAGCTCGATTTTACTCTTTGTTGCGTCGTCGAGCGATTCGAAATAGTTCGTTGACCCTCAGTGAGCGGGTCGACCTTTTGGGGATTGTTCGACATGCTCTGCGCAATTCAACAAGACAATCGCTTGAAGGTGCAGTAGAACGTTTAGGTAAGAAAGAATCTCCTGAGGCTAACCGGAGTCAAGTGGTTAATTGGTTCAAATTAGATTATTCTATTGATGCCCGACGTTATCATGCTTTCTCTCAGGTAGTGCATGAGGCTATTCCTGAGTTGCGTGCTATGAAAATTCCCATGTTAACAATCGTAGAGCGATTACTTCACGTGGTCAATTGATTCGAGCCATGGTGCTTGGCTTAGGCATTCCTAAAGATTTCGTTAAAAAAAATTGGAAAGAGGCAGTGGAGCGCATGCATGAACGATTGCCAGAGTACAACCCGTTGTATGAAACACTCAATCACTTTCTGATTAAACTGAGCATCGACGTTTTTACCAAACTATACTCTGAAGACGCGAGCTCCAAAGAGTAATACTTATTATACCGCCTCGAGGTACGTGTCTCATGCCCATTCGATCTGTTCTCGCTCGCTTAAGCGCACACTACGCGGTTATCCATCGTAGACGACGACGGAGAATGCAGTTGGAAGGTTTGCGACCGTTGCGCAAGTTCTATCGCAGCAAAGTGCCACTTATTCCCTTGCACACTGGAAAAAAAGAATTTCTGGGATGGGTGGATTATGATTTTCATGTTCAAAAGGCAGCATACAATCGTTTTACTGTATTAGTGTCTGAAAATTTTAACATTCAAAGTGCGCTCGATTTCAAAAATAGAAAAAAGCTTCGTGAGTTAGCGGAAGAGGCACTGAAGAATTCAGATAGTCGATCATTGTTAGATAATCATCCTGATCGTTTGATTGAAGTATTTGAAGAAGATGCCCGCATGCGCTTGTTTCAACGGAAGGGGCGGGGATTTATTTCTATGGATCAAGCAAAAGAATCGGTCGAGAATTCTATGGGGTCCGTTTATAAAAAATTGAATAATATGGGGATTCCGAAAAAAGAATGGCGCGAAATCATTGAAAAAATTCGACCCATTTTATATCGCAGAGCCTATCATTACAATCCTTTTTTTCGCTCGCTGAATGGAGAGTTGGTGATTTCCGCCGAGCGAGAAGTTGCTTTACAATTCCCTCACCTTATTAAACACTAGAAGTGATTCTCACGTATGTCTCTCGTCCAATATCTCGTCGTCCGGAATGATTTGAAGATGGGTAAAGGAAAAATCGCCGCGCAATGCGGACATGCGTCTATTTTGTCTTTTCTAAAATCGCAGGAGCGAAAATACGGAAACGATGCGCAGGATTGGTTGAATGAGGGGATGAAGAAAATCGTCGTGAAAGTCGATTCAGAAAAAGACTTGTTGTTGCTTTTTGAAAAAGTCAAACGTTTTTTTCCCGCCGCATTAGTTTCGGATGCCGGCCACACGCAAGTGGAAGCGGGAACCAAAACGTGCATCGGTATTGGTCCTGCGAAAGAATCCGAGCTCCAAAAATACACGGGTCATTTAAAGCTCTTGTAACCTCTTTGTATTCATGCCTTCCTACACGTATCACGTTTTTTCCGCATTAAAGGAAGCCGATTTGGTGATGGAAGTCGTGGATGCGCGTTTTCCTAACATTATGCGCAATGAGGAAGTCGAACAGTTTTTGCGCGCGCGAAAGGTTCCTATTATTTTGGTCTTGAATAAGATCGATTTGTTGCACGGAAAAAAACCCGATTTGGATTGGGAAGCCTTGAAGAAAAAAGACATTTCTGCCGTGGGCGTTTCATGCGCTCCTAAACGTAACATTCTTCGTCTGCGCGGAATGATTTATTCTAAACTCAAAGATGGGGGGAAGATTGCTATGTTCGGTTATCCGAACGCGGGAAAGTCGTCGCTCATTAATGCGTTATCGGGTCGTCACGCCGCTCCCACAAGTAGTCAAGCGGGTTTCACACGAGGTCGTTCGCATATTCGCTTGCGCGAAGGTGTGTATTTGATGGATACGCCGGGCATTATTCCCTTAGACGATCGGGATGAGTTCCTGCTCATGTTGTTTAATGCGCGTTCTCCTAATCAACTGCACGATATTCAAGACTTAGCCATGCAACTCTTAGAATGGCTTCCCACGCACGCGTATTGGTCCGATTGGGTGTTTCGCTCGTATGGAGTAAAACTGGTGGGAGATGGCGAGGAACAATTGGGGGCGCTCGCGCTTCATTGGCGTAAGATTCGTAAGGGCAACGCGCCTGATTTGCATTCGGCGGCCGTTAAACTCATTTTGGATTGGCAGGCGGGATGGAAGCACTAGCTCGACCTTTTTAGAAAAAAGGTCGATCAAAAAACCGATCAAAAAGAAAGATAAATCAAAAAGAAAGAATTGATCGAAAAGAAAAGCTAATCAGAAAGAGAGACTAATCAAAAAGAAAGAACGGATCAAACAAGGAATGATCAAAAAAGAAGGGTAAATCAAAAAGAGAACCGATCATTTTGAGCTACACCTTCTTAAAGAAAAAAATGGTTGGGGAACATTATGCTTGAACATCGTCGCGCCCGCGTAGTAAAAGCCGCTGGATTTATTTTCGGAATCATTGGCGTGAGCTTAATCTATTTTCTCTTGTTCAACACGGGCCTCTCTCTCGTTGCTTCCAATGAGGACGGGGTATCGGCGGTGAAACTCATTAACACGTCACAGCATCGAATCAACGAGGTGACCGTTTCGTATTTTTTTGAGGGGCAGTATCTTCCCGTCATGGATGTCCCGTTTCTCCTCCCGGGGGACGAAGTCGTTATTCCGCTCAACCCTTCCTTTTCCGAAGCGGGAATTTTTTCTCTGCGCGCCTCCGCGCCCTATCATTTAGATGTCTCGCTCTCCGTTTCTTCGCAGGCCTCCCAAACGTCAGGAGAGAATGCGCAGTTCACGTTCATCATTCCCTCCCTCGCGTATCAAAACATGGAGTCTCGCATGGATTTTCGCGTGTGCAATGAGGGAACATCCCCTTTGACCATTCGTGCGGTCTTTGAGAACGTGGACGCGAATCGCGTAGAAATGGTTTCCGAGGCCGAGTGGCTGTTTCCGTTGGGCTGCGAGACCGTTCCCGTGGCGTTTACCCCTCTTTCCGCGGAGGGAGACCTCTCCTTTAAAATACGGGTTTTCTCTCCTACTCGAGAGTTAGCCGAGCACGATGTGATGATTCAACTTTTTCCTGAAACCGCGTCCGGGGGTTCCTCCTAATGCCTCCGTCTCCGACTCCTCCCACAGCGCCGGGCAGCGATCCCTCCATTATTGAGATTATTCAGAACATGGTCAAGGAGGGCGAGTCCGAGGACAAGATTCTCCAAACCCTAAGTCAATTGGGCGTGGATCCCAAGAAAGCGCAGCGGTTGTTGCTGTTAGGTCAAGCCGACACGTTTGCATTGTTGCGGAGCGAGATTTCCAAAATTGTAAAGAAGGATTTGGAAGCCGAGAAAAAAGAATTGAATGAGTTTATTCAGAAAGAATCTAAGGCCGCGGTAGAGAATGCGCGAAAAGGTTTTGGTGAACAGATTAAGACGGATATGCGCGCGTACGAGAATGAGATTGACAAGCAGGAGAAGAACTTTGAATCCGGTTTGGATGAGAAGGTGGGAAAGTACACCGATTTGGCCGAGCGTATTCGTTTGCGCGTGAATCAGATGGGAAAAGACGTTCAACAAATTAAGATTGATCAAGACGAATTAAAATTGCGCGGCGTGGGAACGCAAAATCGAATGGTTTCATTCATCATGCTCGGTGTGGGAATTATTTTCGTGCTCGCCGCGTTGGGTGTTTTCTTATTCAACTTCGGTGCGGCGTTAACCATCGAATCCATGATCGTGTTCATCGTCATGTCCCTCGTGGGAGTGGCGGCGTTATTCATTAGTACGTTGGTGTGACCCAATGGCTAAGCCGCCGCGTGCGAGCGGAAAAAAACGTAGCGGCGTAGTGCATTTTGTTTTTAGAGGGCATGCCGCGCGGCAAAAGTTTTTCCCTGTTCCTGCTAGAAAAGAAACGCGAACCGTTTTGGTGGAAGATGGTTATGGGATTACTCTCGAAGCAGAGAAAAAACTCAGTCGTATTTTCTCCGAGCCGAATGTCCGCAAAAAAATCCGATTCGATGTGCGTCCGATGAGCGCTTCACTAAATCGTGGCTTAGCACATGCCGCTTCTCTTGGGATGAGAATCGCTAGTGGAGAAGTGACTTCAAATCTTGGAGCGTTCACTCGCCTAATGGATCGTGAAAATCGTCATAAGAAATCTGCCGTTGTTAATCCTACAGTTGCAAACATTCGTCGGTACTTTGAAACAGAAGCGAGAATTATGAAAATTCGTCATGGACTCATTCGTCGAAGAGTTCGCCAAATTGTTGAGGGTGGCGAGGCTCCTATTGACGCATACTATGGGACAGCGCATTCTCTTCTTTCAAGAGAACTAAAAGATGAAGGAATACAAACCACTCGAGATATTGATCCAATCGTTTTTCCTGGGGGTGGGATTCTTTTGCGCCAGTTGATGCGTGGCAAAAATCCTAGAGAAATTTCGGATGCTGAATACAAGCGCGCATTTTTTTCCACTCGATTGAATGCAAAATTTAATGGAAGGCGCTTTGAATTTGAGCGCGACGTATATCTTCGTTTTTTTTCCATTCTGAAAAATACCTATGTTCTCCAATTTTCGAATGAGGATATTGATGGAATTCTGGATCAGTTTCGCGAAGCGCCCGGGATTGGCTTAAAGCTTAATCCTGAGAAGACACGCATGCTAATAGAAGAAGCAATGAAAATTCCTCTGTACCGTCGAATGCTAAGCTATCCTGATATGAAAAAGTGTATAAAAAAATTCACGCGTTGAATTATTGCTTCTTACTTCTATTCACGATGCCTTCATTCATTTCTAAATCGTGAAACTTTTTCAGGTTTTCAATTGCCCATTCTAAGTACACGCGCGCCCGGTACGAGGGTTGTTTGTGTCGCAGGGTTTCCAATTCTTGGATGGTGATTTCGATGGATTCCATTCTATACTTAATGCACCGCACGCGTTTTAATAGCGTTCGCTCACGCCTCTAAAACGAGGGGTTCGACTTGAAAGTGTTCAATTCGCTTTCCTTCATCGTGGGCTTTTTGCACCGAAATGCTGTAGCTTTTCTCATTCTCGTGGAAGTGTTTTTTTTCTAAGAATCGCCACCCTTTTCGGGGGATTTTCCACGCAATCACCAGCTCCGCCCCAGCCAATCGGCACCATTCCTCTAAATCGTTCATTTGTTGAGTCGAAATATTCAGATTAGCCGCCTTCCAGGCTTTGCATTCGAATGCGTAAATTTTTCCCTTGCGTAGGGCAATGGCATCCGGTGTAGGAATCGTGTCTTTTCCCTTTCCGCTCCCGGCCGCGCGGCAGACGGCCATTCCGGCTAAATAAAGGGTTTGGAGCAGCTCGCGTTCGGCATTCGCTCCTTTGTTATAGTGGGTCATTCTCCCCGTTAAAGGCGTTTGCGGGTTATAAATCCCCTTTCCTGCCGCTTTTCTTCGGTAATCGTCGTTCCTTTCCGAGGGGTGTTTTTAAAGGAGATACGCCCCTATGTATATAGCGTCCCCCCGATAGGTCGGACCATTGTTTCATTAACGCTTAATCAAATGAGAAGTTGAGGGCCGTGGACTCCACGCGATTACCCATTATTGTTCACCCGAAAAAAACCTTTTTTGGTTTTGTTTCTCGGGATGACTTTTTGGGTGCGTGGCACGTTCATGTGGTCGCTGCTCCTTTTCACAACCAAGCTAATATCGAAATTGTGCGCGCGTGCACAAAATTATTCAACACGCCCGTTCAACTCATTCGTGGACAAAAGAGTTCACGAAAAATAATTAGTATTCCGTTGCCGAGCGAAACAGTGGAACGAGTCATCCTATCTTCTATGGTGCGGGGCACAAAAAATACTCAAGAGAGATGATACTCACATGGCAAAAACGTATGTTGATGCAGTAAAATACATGATTCGAATCCGCTTCCAAATTAAGGGAGTGGTGGATAAGCCCGACATCGTCGGGGCGGTCTTCGGACAATCCGAAGGATTATTAGGAGAAGAAATGGATTTGCGCGAACTCCAAAAAATGGGACGCGTGGGTCGAATTGAAGTGAACGTTCGTCAAGAAGGCGGAAACACGGCGGGAACTATTTTTGTTCCGACGTCGATGGACATGGCCGAGACGTCCGTTCTCGCGGCCGCGATGGAGACCGTGGATAAAGTAGGTCCCTGCGAGTCCGTGTTTGAAGTAAAACAAATTGAGGATGTTCGACAGAACAAGCGCGCTGAGATTGCGAAGCGAGCGAAAGAATTGTTGACGCGCCTCAAGAATGAGAATTCTCCTGAGATTGACACGTTGACGGAAGAGATTCGCGCAGATGTGCGCGCAGGAAATGTCGTCGACTACGGTCGCGATCGCCTGCCTGCTGGTCCGGGTGTCGATTCTTCCGACGAAGTTATTGTCGTGGAAGGTCGTGCGGACGTAGTGAACTTGTTGCGTCACGGAATCAAGAATGCCATCGCCATGGGCGGTTCGCGCATTTCGACAGATATTGTTCACCTCGCCCGAAAGAAGAGCCTCATCCTGTTTGTCGATGGGGATCGTGGTGGGGAATTGAATGCACGAAAACTGCACCAAATGGCTCCGGTTGCGTTTGTGGCCGTTGCGCCGGATGCGAAGGAAGTAGAAGAGTTGCAGCAGAAGGAGATTATTCAATCTCTTCGTCACAAAATTCCCATGTCGGAATATTTGCATTCGATTGGTGTCTCGTCTCGAGAATCTGATCGCGGAATGAATAACTCGAGAGAGAACAACGCTCGAGAGCATAGTTCGCGAGAAGGAAACAGTCGAGAGAATGGGACGAGAGAAAGCGGCATGCGCGAAAGCGGTGCGAGAGAAAGTGGAATGAGAGAAAATGGCATGAGAGAGAACGGTGCACGCGAAAATAACATACAGGATTACAGCATGCACGACGCGCCTCGTCGAGATTCCCGCGCTGGGGATCGAGGTCTCCGTTCACGTGGTTCAGATGATCGCGAAATGCGTCCGCGTGAGAGTCGTCGGGGAGAGGATCGCGCCATGGGTTCATCCTCGCTTCGCAGTCGCGAATCATTCTCTAACGGGAATAATTTTTCCGACGCTCGGGGTAACACGCGTGGGGAACGTTTTCCCAATCCTCGTTCGCGTACTCCGCGACCGTTTGAGAATCGCGCAGGTCCGATTCACAAGCAATTTGGAATTGTGAAACCCCTGCACGATGATGCTCCCGTAATGAATCGACGCGAGGAAGTCTTGCCCACGTTTGAGGTTCCCACTCTCTCCGCAATCGAATCGGCAGCGCCGGTGGAGAATGCGACGGAATACAAGAAGTGGTTAGAGAAAGTCAAAGGAAAGCGCACGGCGATTTTCTTAGACAAGAATCTCAAGCAAGTTTCGTCCGTTCCCGTTCGAGAATTGGTGGAGAAGCTCAAGGACGCGAAGGGAGTTCAAACCATCGTGTGCGACGGCATTATCACCAAACGTCTCGTGGATTCGGCCGAGAAATTAGGCGTGGCACTCATCGTGGGTGTCAAGCGTGGAAAGATTGAAGGATCGACCGTCAAGACGGTCGTCTTCAACTAAATCGGCTTTCATCATAAACTGAGTTTATGATGCCCGCAAACAACGGTTTGCTTGGTTTCCAAAAACCCGGGGAAAAATTTGGAAAACGACGGGTGGCAGAGTCCACCCGTCTATCTCGGGATCAAGGAACGAAACCCTTGTTTGAAAGCGAGTTTTTTTCTCGCTATTTTTTCTTTTTCCATTGAGGCGTGCGCACGCTTCGAATGGGCTCGTCCAACGGTAGAAGTATTTTCCACGAGCGGTACAGCACCATTCCTATGATGAGTCCGCCGATCCAAAAAAACACATGCGCTATTTTGGGTAAGAGTCCGGTGACAATTTGAAAGTCGGTGAGTCGGTATTGATTGGCGCGGAGGAGTAATCCAAACGCAATGTCGGCTTGGGTTTGGCATTCTTGAATAATGGTCGTTCCTGAGTTGGCGGCGTCGATACACGCGTGAATGGCGCGGACGTTTTCCCACGAGTCAAACATTCCCGTCATGCTGTGGAGGATCATGAGCAACGCTCCTAACATGAGGAAGGCTCCCAAGAGTTTGGGAAGGTGCACATCTCGGGTGCCGAGTTGAAATACAACCACGCGTCGCATAAGGGATCATTGGGATCATTTTTTTGTGCTATTTAAAACCGCTGTCTGTGGGAGTCTGTTTTTCGATATGGTTTCCTTTATATAGGAAATTTGGCTCTTCCGTTCGAGTTTATGGTCATCGACGAGCCTCCCAAGAAACCGTTGCCGCGAGGAGACTTTTCTCCGTTCCCTTCCGCTTCCCGCGCAGGAGTGGTATCAGCCACGGCGCCGGAAATTCCTCCCGCATCCAGTGGGGAAGATGTGGATGCACTCATGAAGAAGTTAACCGCCCTGCGTGCGATGAGTGGAAATATTTCTTCCCCTCCCTCGTACGCGTCTTCGCGCCCCGTGAGTGCTATTGATACCAACAACCCGAGCGGCATTCCTGCAGCAAAGGGAAGCGAACCTAATTTTGCTACGATGCGTGATCCTTCTGCGACAGGCATTCCTGCGTCTTCCGGCTCGGCTTCTTCCGTCGTGTTCACCCAACCCTCGCGAGCGGGAATTTCTATTCCTGGAGTGGTGCAGCAGCTCAAGCAGACCACGGATGAGCATCCGGAGAAAACGTACGAGTCGCAGATTGCGGACAAACCCAAGACGTTGCTAGAAGAGTATGGCGAGACGAAAATTTATCGCGTGCAAGGAGAGCCGTTGCCTTACTATTGGATTCCCGTCGCGCGTCCCACGGTTTCAGAACGATCCATTATCAACACGCTCAAAGAGGCTGCGACACGACTCATTAGTATTACTCCGTATCGTATTCGCGATCCGGAACAAAAGAGGAATGTGTACGCGCAGCAAGTCCTGGATATTTTGCGCGCTTCCCCCGAGTTAAAAGTTCCTGCTTCTAAATATGATTTTTACGCCACTGCGGTCGTTTCGGAGATGGTGGGGTATGGTCTCATTGACGCGCTCATCAAGGATGATCGTCTCGAAGAAATTATGGTTATTGGTCCCAATGTTCCCGTGTATGTGTTTCATCGAAAGTACGACATGATGATTTCCAGTGTTGAGTTTTCGAGCGATATCGAAGTGCAGGATTTGATTAATCGTATTGCTCGTGAAGTCGGTCGACGCGTGGACATTTCCTCTCCTTTGTTGGATGCGCGTTTGGGAGATGGTTCACGTGTGAATGCAACCATTCCTCCTGCCTCGGTTTCGGGTTCTACGCTCACGATTCGTAAGTTTCGTGCGGACCCGTATTCGATTATTGATTTGATTAAGTACAAAACGATTTCCGTTCAGCTCGCGGCGTTTTTGTGGTTGTGTTCGGAGGGCTTGCAGACGCAACCCGCGAACATGTTGATTTCGGGGGGAACGAGTTCAGGAAAAACAACGTTGTTGAACGTGTTGTGCTCCTTCATTCCTCCTAACGAGCGTGTGATTTCGATTGAAGACACGTCGGAATTAAGTCTGCCCTTGCGTCATTGGATTCGCTTGGAAGGGCGTCCGCCCGGGTTGGAAGGAAAGGGAGAAATTACGTTGGATATTTTGACGAAGAACAGTTTGCGTATGCGTCCTGATCGAATCATTGTGGGTGAAGTGCGTCAAGACGAAGCGTTTTCTTTGTTCACGGCGATGAACACAGGTCACGATGGTTCCATGGGGACGTTGCACGCCAACTCTGCGGCGGAAACGCTGATTCGTGTCACGTCTCCCCCCATGAGTGTGCCGGAAGTCATGCTATCGGGTTTGAATTTTGTGATTGTACAAAATTTGTTTCACTCGGCTACCAAAGGAAGTTACCGTCGCGTGACGGAAGTGGCGGAAGTCACCGGCGTAATTGAAGGGAAGGCGAAGACTCAGCCGGTGTACACGTGGGATCCGGTGCGGGATGAGTTTATTCGCACGACCTCGGCGGTGCAGTACTTGAATCGTCTCGCCGGCTTAACGGGTCGTCGTCCCGAGGAGATGGAAGTGGAGATTCGAAACCGCGAGCGTTTTTTGCAGAGCTTAATTGATCGCGGCGTGCGCGACATGCACACGGTGAATCAATTATCCGAAGAATTCTTGGAGGGTGCGGCGCATGAGTGACGTGCTCAAGAATATTCGTGCTCGCATCGAGGAGAAGAAAACCGATCAGGCATCGCGTTCTCCTTTGAAGGGAAACGATCATGTTTCCGATTTGACGGATAAGGAAATTGAGTCCATTGTTCAGCGGATGAAGACGCGGTATCAGAAGGAAGGTCTGGTGTTCAATGAGGCGCAAGGAAAATTGGGTGAGCTGCGCGATATTATTTCAGGAACCGAGAAGAATGCGATTGACGTGCATAGCATTGATGCCCTGCGTGAAGGAAAGAGTGCGTTTGTTCGGGCGTTAGGGCACTTGTACACTTCCTTGCATGGTCCATTTGAAAAGTTAGGAAAAATAGTGGAAGCCTTTCCGCAGATGCGTACGTTGAATTACTATTTGTATTCGGCCAGCATGCCGTATTCGAGTAAGCAGTGGGCCGCTCTTTTGACAGTGGCTGCCGTCGCGGGTTTTATTCTTACATTTTCATTTGGGGAATTGCTTTTCTTGCTCCTTCGTTACGTGGCGACGCAGCGCGGAGTAGAATTGACGCCGCTCATCGTGGCGTTGAGCTACATTGTTCCTCTCTTAGGAGCGTTTTTCATGGCGCTCGTGATTATTCTTATTGGATTTGTCATTCCCAAGTCGAATGCGCAGAAGCGAGGCGACGCGTGCAGCGGCGAGCTTCCTTTTGCGTTGCGTCACATGGCGACGGAATTGCGCGCGGGAATTGGATTATACAAAACCATTCAGACGATTGCGAAGGCCGATTATGGAGTGTTGTCCGAAGAGTTTTCGCGCACGATTTCCGAGATTGAAGAGGGTACCGATACCAAGGATGCGTTGCGTCATTTCGCTGCGCGAACACAATCACGCCCTCTCTCGAATGCGTTGCGTCATATTATTCGTGCGCTCCGCACGGGTGGAAACTTGTCGGAGATTATGGGCACGATTGCTTCTGATGTGAGTTTTGATTTGCGGATGCGCGTGAGGGATTACTCAGAACGTCTTAATTTCTTTGGTGTTATTTTTATTTTCATGGGAATTGTCATGCCCGTTTTCGTTAGTGTAATGGCGGCGATTGCGAATAGTGGTTTGCCGTTGGGGATTAAGCTCCCCATTTCTCCACCTCTCGTCATGATGTTTTTCTTTTTGGTGATGCCTCTCTTGCTGGGGATGATGGCATACTATTTGCATATTTCCCAGCCCAAGGTGTAGGAGCAATGCGTCATGGATTCCGGTTTTGAGAGAAAAGCGCCGTTGGAGCGGTATGAGTACTACATGCAGCAGGCGAACCTGGATGTTCCTCCCTTAATTTGGATCGGGGGCTCACTCCTAGCGGGAACGGCGTCGGGATTACTCGTCTTCTTCCTCTTGGCTGTGTTGAAGATCAACGACCCCTTGATTGCGTTCCTTGCCGCGCTGATCGTGATTGATTTGATGATTGGTATTCCCTACATGAAGGGTAAGGCGCGCGTGGAGTCGATTGAGGAGAATCTCCCGGATGCGTTGAAGCAGATTGCCGACACGTTGAAGACGGGTTCCACGTATGAGTATGCGTTGCGCGAAGTTGCGGCGTCGCAGTACGGTCCGTTGACGGATGAGATGAAGAAGGTTCTTCGCAAGCTGGAAGAGGGTGAAAATTTTGAGAACTCGTTGCTGACACTTTCGC
>CAYHJZ010000022.1:0-13256 GCA_964357115.1 uncultured archaeon
TGTCCCCTAAATTAGCACCGTGCTCAATGGCATCTCGTGGGCGACTCAACCACCGAATGTGGGCGGAGGGTTCTCACTCATCGAGGGACTCCTCACGCTCGGAATCACGTCTACTACGGGCATTGAGGTTGCGCAGGCGTTCGTGTACATCCTCTTACTCGTTGTTGCGTGTGTCGTGTTTGGAAAATTCTGGATCGAATTGGGGGGACAAGGCAGCAAAGCCGTGTCGGAACAACTCGACCGGAGTGGAATGAGCATTCCTGGATTCCGACGCGATCCCCGCATCATGCAAAAGGTCCTCGACCGCTACATCCCGCACGTCACGGTGTTGGGATCGATCTTCGTGGGACTCCTCGCGGGACTCTCCGATATCACTGTCGCGAGCCTCGCCTCGGGAATTGGAGTGTTATTGGCCGTAGGAATTGTATATCGATTATACGAAGAATTGGCGAAAGCGCAACTCATGGATATGCATCCTGCGCTCAAAGCCTTCTTCGGAGAGAAATAGGGGGTAAAAAAGACCGAAAAACTGCCCAACGTTTTAAAACATTCCTCCAGGGGATTGGTTTAGGAAACCCTTCTTTCTGTTGAAGAAAAAAGACGTTTTTTTCAGGTCTAAAAAAAAGTATGTTTGTGAGCCCTGCAGTTGATTTGGTAGTGGTCGCCGCCTTATTCACGGTGATTACCCAAACCCTCCAAAGCGTGCTCACCGACCGAAAGGCTCTGCGAAACGCGCAAAAAGAAATGAAGGAAAAACAAAAAAGATACCAGGAGATGATGAAGAAAGGAAATGCAGCCAACCCCGCCGACACGGAGAATGCACAAAAAGAAATGATGGAAATGATGCAGATGAGCATGAAGTCCATGCCCAAGCTCATGATTGCCAACATGATTGTGTTCATCCCCCTCTACGCGATGGTCAGCAACGTGTATCATGGAATGACCGTCCCCCTATACCCTCCCTTTAGTTGGGTGTGGCCGCAAGCGGACTGGTTCTGGTACTATGTGTTGAACAGCTTGATCATTTCCCTCGCCGTCAATCACGTCATTAACTGGTATTTTGCTCGAAAAGAAAATCACGAAAAAAAACTTGAAGGAATGAAAACGAATGCCCAATAAATCCGAACGACGACGACACCGCGCCTTCCGACGCACCGCCAAAGAAACGCGAATGTACACGAAAGAAGGGAAGACCTCCCGCGTGCACTGCGCCCTCTGCGAGAAACACCTCCACGGCGTTCCCCACGGAAAAACGGGAGCCGAGCGAAAACGCACCGCTAAAACTCACAAGGGACCTTCCGTTGTATTCGGAGGAATCCTCTGCGCTGCCTGCCGAACCCGCGTCGTCATCGAAGCGGTGCGCGTGAAAACCGGAATGAAGAAAACCGAAGACTTGGATTTACGATTAAAACCCTACGTGAAACAACTCGACAAAAAGGTGAGCGCATGACTTCGATTTTTTCCAAAGGAAGAGTCTGCTACAAAACCACGGGTCGTGACGCCGGAAGTAAAGTCATCGTCCTCGAAACCGCGAAGAGCGGAATGGTTGTGATTGAAGGACCTCTAACCAAAAAGACCCGCGCGAATGTGCAACACCTCTTGCCCACCTCGCAAACCGTTTCGCTCCCTGCGGGACACACGCGAAAACAACTCACTGAGGCACTCAAGGAATAACGGAGAGAAAAACGTATGGCTGAACATCGATACTACGTGCGAATCGCAAACCGCGACTTGAATGGGAACAAACCCATCAACCGTGCCTTAACGGGAATCAAAGGCATTGGAATCCGACTGGCGAAAGTCATCTCGTACCAATTCGAAAAAGAAACGGGCATTCTCCACTCGACGCCGCTCGGCGCTTTAGCAGAAGACATGGACGCGAAACTCGAAGACATCGTGCTCCACCCCGACAAGCACGCCATTCCGACGTGGATGTTCAACCGACAACGCGCGAACGAAGGAAAAACCACGCATCTCGTGGTGAACGATTTAGAGTTCGCCATTCGAAACGATTTACAATTGATGAAGAAGACCCGCACCTACAAGGGTGTGCGACACTCGCTCGGCCTCACCGTTCGCGGACAACGAACGCGAACAGCCGGAAGAGGAAAAGGAAAAGTGGTCGGCGTCGTGAAGAAGGTCGAAAAGTAAACGCAAGGTGAACATGTATGGGAGATCCAAAATCAGCACGAAAACAGTACGGCACGCCCAAGAAGCCTTGGGATAAGAAGCTGCTCGCCACCGAGAAAGAGCTTCGCGAAACCTACGGATTGCGAAACAAACGCGAAATCCGACGACTCGACTCGTTGTTGCGAAAGAAACGCGCCAACGCGAAACGCGTATTGGCTTTGCCCGTTGAACAACGCGCCGCCAAAGAAAAAGAACTCGTGGATTCTCTCGTGAAAACGGGAATCATGCGCGGAAAACCCGCCCTCAACGAAGTCTTAGCGCTCTCGATTGAAAGTTTCTTGGAACGACGCCTCGAAACACTCGTGTGGAGAAAACACTTGGCGAACACGCCCAAGCAAGCGCGACAATTCATCACGCACGGACACATTGGAATTAACGGCAAAAAAATCACCGTACCTTCGTATATGGTTCCTAAAGCCGACGAAGTGGGCATTGCTTACTTTGGAAAACCCATGGTGTTGCTCAACCCGGAACAACAGAAAAAAGACACTAAACAATTAGAAAACGACTTCGCCGAAATGCGCGGAGAACCCACGGGAACCGAATCCCCGTTACGAGGAGAAGTGGAAGAAAGCCCCATCTCTCCCGACGCCGCCGACGCTGCCCGAGAAGCGAAAGCACAATCAGAGGAAGGGAAGTGATGCAGCATGGCAGGTAACGAATCCAAAACGGGGCTCATTCATATTTTTGCGACGCACAACAATACTATCATGCTCCTCACCGACATGACAGGAGCCGAAACCCTAGCGAAGTGCTCGGGTGGAGTTGTCATTAAAACACAACACAAAGAAGGAAGCCCCTACGCTGCGATGAAAATCGCCGAAACGATTGCGCAGAAAGCCCGAGAAAAAGGTATTCTGAATGTTCACGTGCGCGTCCGAGCTAAAGGTGGAATTCGCCCCCGAAATCCCGGACAAGGAGCCGAGGCCAGCATTCGAAGCCTCACGCGAAACGGAATTCGCATTCTTTCCATTGTAAACGTGACCCCGTTGCCGCACGACGGAACACGAAAGAAAAAGAAACACCGAAGTAAGAAAGTATAATTGACGGAGGGAAAAAAACCATGGCACGCAACGCAATCAAAGTTTTGGTGGACAAGGGCAATGTCGCTCACATCCTAGTGAAAGGAGCCAGCACCGCCACGCTCAACGCGATTCGACGAACCGTCATGAGTGACGTTCCCACGCTCGCGATTGAAGAACTTTCCATCTACGAAAACAACGGCGTACTCTTTGATGAATTCTTGGGACACCGAATCGGACTCATTCCCATTACCACGGATCCTAAAACCTACAAGCTCGGCGACAAAGTCAAAATCGCTCTCGATGTATCCGGACCGGGCGTCGTGTACAGCAAAGACATTCGCGTCGCGGATGACGCATTGAAGGTCGTCGAAGCCAACATCCCCCTCACCAAACTCAAAGCCGATCAACGCATCCGCTTAGAAGGGGAAGCACTCATGGGGACGGGAAAAGATCACGTCAAATTCCAGCCCGCCGTGATTGGATACCGCGCCATGCCCGTGTTCGATATCAAAGATGACATTGACGCTAAAACAATGGAAAAAATTGTCCAAAGCTGTCCAGTAAAAATCATTGAAGCTAAAGGAAAGAAACTCAACATCACGGAACCCAGCGACTGTACACTGTGCGGCCACTGCGAAGAAGTCGGAGGCAGCCACAACATCAAAGTGGACGCTGATGAAGGAAGTTTTATTCTCATGATGGAATCTCACGGGGGAATGTCAAGCAAAGACATCCTCAACACCGCGTGCGAAATCCTCTCCCAAAAGGCCACGCGATTCCACGAACTCATTGAGGAGGGACTATAGGAGACGCCTCCTCGCCACGAGAAAAGCCCCCATTCTTAACGCTATCGGGACAAAAAATCTCTTCTGCACCCGCAGGAGTTCCCGAGCGGTCAAAGGGGCGGGACTTAAGATCCCGTGGCTTAGTGCCTTCGCAGGTTCGAACCCTGCCTCCTGCATTCCAATACCAAAAAAAGTGATACTATGACGAAACGAACTGGACCCAGCAACCCTCTCACTCGCGCCCTGACGGTGCGACTCGATAAACACGGGAAATCCTCCCAAGAGAACGCGTACCGCGTTATTTCTGAACTCCTCACCGTGCGCACACGAGGAAGAGCGGAAGTCAACCTCGCTCACTTAAACAAAATGGCCACCGCTCACCCCACCAAAATATTCGTGGTGCCCGGAACCGTTTTAGGAAACGGAGAACTCACGCAAACACTCCACGTGGCCGCGCTCCGATTCACGGGAAGCGCTCAAACTAAAATCGCGCACGCGAAAGGAAAAGCGTACACGCTCAACGAACTCATGGAACAAAAAATTCCCGCAAGCAAACTGGTACTGGTGAAATAACATGACAACCGAAACCAAAAAAACAACCCCGAAAAAAACCGTTACGCCCAACGACCCGCTTCGACCGTCGCGCGTGACTCCCATTGTTATTGACGCCACCAACCTCGTCGTGGGAAGAATGGCCAGTCTCGTCGCTGAACAATTATTGAAAGGCGCCGCCATCACGATTGTCAACACCGAAAAAGCTGTGTTCACGGGAAACACCAAACCTCTCGTGCAACGCTGGCAAACCCGATTGGATTTGCGAGCGAAAGGAACACCCGAACACGCCCCGCGATTTCACAAAACGCCCGATCGTATTGTGCGCGAAATCGTCGAAGGAATGGTTCCTTCCCGCGTGGAACGAGGACAGAACGCCATGCGCCGACTCAAAACACTCATTGGCGTTCCCTTAAACGTGAAGAAGGAAACCCTTCAAACGCTCGAAAAAGCAAAAAATACAAAAACCAAAGGAATCACGAGCGTGCTTGAATTATCCCGCGCCCTCGGATACAACCAAATCGTGAAAGGATGATGCAATATGGCTAAGAAAAAAGAAACCCTATTCAAAGCAACCAAAAAAACGGCCATCGCCCGCGCGCTCGTGACGAAAGGAACGGGCGTCATTCGCATTAACTCGCGACGCCTCTCCCTCATGGAGCCGCGCATCGTGCAAGACTACATCCGCGAACCCCTCGAAATGGCCGGAGACACGATGAAGGATCTCAACATCTCGGTGCAGGTACAAGGATCCGGAATCATGAGCCAAGCCGTTGCCGCCCGCGCGAGCATCGCCAAAGCGCTCGTCGGATACACGAAAGATGAAAAACTCAAGAGTGCCTTTATTGCGTACGACCGAATGCTGTTAGTCGACGACCCCCGCCGAACCGAACCCAAGAAACCGTTGGGACGAAAGGCGCGAGCGAAGAAGCAGCACTCTAAGCGATAAACCAAGATGGATGAACCGAGGAAAAAACCATGATCACACCCATTCGTTGCTTCTCATGCGGAAAAACCGTTGCCGGACACTTTGCATCATTCAAAGAACGCGTCCACAAAGGAGAAGCCGCCGACGACGTGTTCAAAAACATGGGAATTTCTCGCTACTGCTGCCGACGCATGCTCTTAGCCCACGTCGAACTCATCGATGATGTGATGCGATACAACACCTAAAGGACGGAATGACGATGACTGAAATAAAAGAAGAAAACCAGCCCATTACGACGGCCAACCCTGCCATTGAAAAATACTTGACGACGGGAGCTCACATCGGAACCCGATTCAAGAGCGGAGACATGGCGCGCTACATTTACAAGCAACGCAAAGACGGACTTAAAGTCCTCGACGTTCAAGTCATCGACGAACGCGTCAAACAAGTCGGAAAATTCTTAGCCAAATTCGATCCTAAAAAAATCGTCGTAGTCTCACGAAAAGTCTACGGAAAAACCCCTGCTGAACAATTCGCTAAAAGCATTGGTGGCTACGCTATTACCGGACGCTTTGTTCCTGGAACATTTACCAACCCTGAGGGAAAAGAATTCATTCAACCCCAACTCGTGATTATCACCGAACCCGAATCGGATGCGCAAGCCATCACCGAAGCCAGCCACGTACGATCGATTGTGGTCGCGCTCGCCTCCACAAACAACGTGCTGACGAACGTGGACGTGGTCATTCCCATCAACAACAAGGGAAGAAAATCCCTCGCGTTGGTATACTGGTTGCTCGCCCGAGAATTCATGGTGCAAACCCACCAAATTCCCAGCGAAGACGCCTTTCCTACGCCGTTGGAAGACTTCGAATACCCCATGAAAGACGGGGAAAGCGAAGACCGCCCCAAACGAAAGCAACGACGCGAACGACGACCCGATCGCTTCGAAGCCGCCGCGCGTATGTTCTAAACGGCCTTTTACAAAAAGGCCGGCGAAAAGTAATCGGGTTCCTTACAGGAACCCCAACTATTTTTTTTAGAAAAGTCAGCGGAAACACTCCTTCGAGAGAACTTGAGAAATTACCTATTTTATGATGAAGATCTCAAGAAAACAATTTTTCTGTACTCGGCACTCCTTCTTTAGGTAACTCCGGGGTCGCGAGAGATGCATTTTATATAGAACCCTTTTCCGCTATAGGTGATATGCTCCTCTTCGACGCGCTGGCGGATAACATTCACTTGGCTATCACCATCTTCCTCTTCATCTGGATTTACAACTGGGCCAAAGGTAATGTAGGAAGCGCGCGCCTCGCACTCGTAACCGCGATCATTATTGTCTTTCTCACATTCTACCAATTCCCCGAACTCGTGTGGGTGCTCGTTCTCTTGTGGGCCTTCACTACGTTCGGAAAAGATTTATTCGCCCGCATCGGAGTGTTCGACAAATAAGTCGAGGAAAAAACCATGGACACGCTCACGTACGCCGTTGCCGTTTTCGTCCTCGCTTTCGCGATGCAATACCAAATCCTCTGGATCGCGCTCGCCATTCTCATCTTTCTCCTCGTGAGCCTTCACTCGATCTCTGGAATCCTCCTCACGCTCGTGACGGGAATTGTATTCTTTGTGCTCGGAAGCGACTTGCAGGGAGAAATACTCTACATCATCGTGGGACTCGTTGTTCTGGCATATCTCGTAGGAATTAAACCCTCCGAAGACGCGCCGGGAGGAATGAGTCCAGACATGATGTCCATGCTCCAAGGAATGGACGCCGGTGGACACGGTGGCGGACACGGATTCTAATCGGTGAAACGCGAATGAATCCCCTCTCCCTCCTTCTCGTGTTTGCTTTCCTCTGGGTTATCTTCTCGGAAAACCAACCCTTCTGGATGGCCCTCGCAGGACTCCTCTTTGTGGCGTACGTATTATCCTGGCTTGGAAAATCCACCGTGCGTGGAATTCGAAACGCGGGAAAGAAAACGAGAAAAGTGTACGAAGAAGAACTCAAGGAACTCGACTCGCAAACAGGAAAGTATCCTGCGGGAACGTACGCGGCGATGGGAAAAGCGCTCGCGGATAAAGCCGGAGAACACATTGCTCCCAAGCATGCGAAGAACCGCAAACAAGTGGATAACTCCAAATGGGTGCCGGTGATCAACATCGACAAGCTCACTGAAGCCACGCAAAAATTCTTGGATGGATTGGGAAAACTATTTTCGAAATAGTTTTTTTTTTTTTTTTTTTTTTTTTTCTAAAAATAGTACTACTACTTTCTCTTCTGCCACTCAAACATCATCTGCTGATTCGCTTCGAGAATTTTCTGCATCAATGATTGCACCGCGGAAAGCAACGCTTTGGTCTCACTCACTTGCTGACGCACTTCTTCCACGGAATGAGCAAGTGTCGAGATGCGACTCGAGATCGTGTCCAAGTTAGTGGAATCAAACTTCGCGTGCAACTCTTCCACCGAACGATGCGCGTCATCGAGTTTCTGTCCATGTTGTTCTAATGCTAAATGCGTAATCGTGTCCTTCAACGATTGCTCTTGTGAATTCAAACTATTTCGTTCTTCGAGACGCTGTACGACTTTATCACTGGTTCGAGAAGCGAGCTCCTCGTGCGCGTCCTCTTCTTCTAAATCTTCGGCATCCTCGTCTTCGGAATCTTCCTCGTCTTTTTCACTCAAACGATTGTCTTTGGCGGATGATTTTCCCGCCAAAAAGGCGTGCGCTTGGTTAGAGGATAAACCCAAATCGCTCAATGCGGCCGCAATCATGGACTCGGATAATCCTGCCGCGCGCATCTTTTGAATCGTATTTCGCACCACTTCCTCATTCATGAACGGTTCCTCGACTCGAGATTTATATACGAGTGGTGCCTGCTATAAAAATCCCTTGCCCGGGTGAGAAAAAAACATGCCCCTATTCAAAGTTGCTCAAGGACCGTGGACCCTCCTCCTCAAAGGAAACGTACAGGATCGAGAAATGGAAATCTACGTGAGCCCGCAGAAAACACTCTACGTGCAACTCCTGCAGAAAGAAAACAACACCTACAAAGAAGCCACATGCGAATTCTACCAACCCTACCTCGCCACCGGTGATGTGAGCGGCTTCGTACAAACCCTCCCGCGTGAAGTCGTGCTGATTACGAAACACCAACCCAACGAAACCTACCCCTTCCTCTTGTTAGGATCCGGACCCGTGTCCACAGTGTGGGAAGAAGACGTGGTGCTCGAACAAACCGATATTCTCCTCAAAAAACTCGCGGTGGGAAGCAGCCTACTCTTGGAAGTAGGAAAAGCGTACGACATTACGCTCAAACCCATGAGCGAAACTCCTCCGCAAATTGCGGACGCGTTTTTCTCGATGCCCCTCCTCTACGCGAGCATCACCACGAACGCACACTTTACTACGGAAACGGGCAACGCTCCCGCGAACGGTGCCGCGTCCGGACACATGGGCGCTCTGCCCGGAGAATTTGTTTTGGGAACGACGTCGGCGCAAATGATTGTGAAAGAACCCGTATCTTTTTTCAAAAAAACAGGGGTGTTTAACGCACGACCCGAGCACCGAAAACATTTACTTCAAGTTATTGCGGAAGGCGCGCTCTTCTCCAACATTCCCGTCGTGATTGTGGATTGGGAAGACGAATTCTCGGTGATGCGCGCCCCTAATCCGGAGAGCCGACACCTGAAAGAACAAAAAATAGAAGGAGACCCCATCGGATTCCCCGTGAAAGAATTCACTCCCCCTGAAAATCTGAAAATTGATTTGAGTACTCTTTCTCCTGAAGGATTAGCCGAAGCCCTCGGTCTCACGCAGACGGATGTGGGAAAACTCTTGATTCAATTCCTCAAAGAAAACAAGACGGAATCGATTGATCAAGCGAAAGGACTCTTGAAACAGCTCCCTCCCACGGAAACGTTTACGGCGTTTCACGCGAACAGCATTGCGCGCATTCTCACGTTGCTCGATACTACTTTTCCCGGACTTTTTACGGGGACGAATCCCGTGGAGGAGATCTCCAAATCCTGGTACCAATCCATCGGACGCGTGGGAATTCTCAAACTCAAAAACGTCGCCCCCAAAATGAAAAATTTGTTGGTGTATTCCATTCTGAATGGGATTTACACCACGTACCAACGCAAGGGCGCGTCTAATCGAACACGTTCGCTCATCGTTATTCCCGAAGCCCAACACTTATTCGAGGGAGCGAGAGAACCGGTTCTCCACGACGCGTTCGAAAAACTATTCCAACTCAGCACGACGCAAGATGTCGGGTTTGCGCTCGGCGTGCCGCAAGAAGTCGATTTACCCAAATCCGTGTTGGATCTCATTGATGCTAAACTTGGTGTCATTTCGGGAAGAGAAACCGCCGTCACCTTGCGCGGAAGAAAAAACTATCGCGTATCGATTCGCGACACCTACTCGCAACCCGTGGTGAAAGATTTTTTTAATTGAAATTAATTTTTGTGAATGTGGACAGAATAATAGTCCATTCCGTTGCTGCTCGTTTTTCTTTGCATTGAAAGAGTGACTTCAGGAAACAATTTTCTTACTTTTGCAAAAACCGCATTGTGCTGTTTTTCGACATACTCATTTCGAATCCAAACCGTAAAGAATGCGTGCCCGCCTGGGCGGAGAGCGCCAATGATATTAGCAATCGCTTTGATTCTATTCAGCGGCGTAAACGCTACTCCGCTAAAGTGACTTACGATGATGTGGAAACGGTTCTTTCCAAAATGCTTCACTATTTTTTCGGGAGGAACCATCTCAACAGGTCTCATTCCTGGGTCTTCTCGTACGCTACGGATGTCTGTTCGATGAACCGAAAGATAACGACTTTTTTCGCCTAACTCTTCCATCCATTCTTGGGCCCACGTGCTGTTTCCCGTCCCCTCATCTAACACTTCTATTTTTTGTTTAGGATTGCGTCTCCACCATTCACCCAGTAATCGAGTCAGATCCAAACCAAACGTGAATTTCACGGATTCCAAATCGGCTTCATCTACAGGCCGATCTACAATGTTCAACCATTCCCTTTCCTTATTTTTTCTTTGCTGCCTCCGCATTTTCCAACGATCCACTGGTCCTAAATGAAGCGCCCACTTCAGCTTCATTCGATGAATCCATCTTTTCATGTTTTTTTCGGCTAACTCATTTCTTTTTTTTTTTTAATTCTTCTTTTCTTTTCCCATGAGTTCTTTTGCCTGATCCATCGTCACGAAGTGTAAGGGGTTGAACGCGTCCACGACAAACTTCATTTCTTTCACATCCTCGTTCTTCGCCGCGCTCTTGGAAACATCTTCCACTTTCGCCTCCAGTTCAATCAGACGCTGCGAAATGGCTCCGACTTGACGCGAGAGTTCATCCAGTGAACCTTTCACTGACTCGGGCAATTCCTTCCCTACACCGCTCGCGTTCTGCAACTGCATCTCGCGAATCCGCTTATTCAACACAATGAGGTTTCTTCCCAAAATCTTCTCATTTCTCACGAGGTGTTTGATTTTCTGCGTGATCACCAGGACGGCCGCATTCAATGCCTTGACGTCGCGATTAAACGAAAAAAGATAGTCTCCTTTCGGAGCTCCCGCCGATGCAGGAGCCGACGCACTCGTCGGGGGTTGGCCAGACATATCTTAAAAGACGCTCGGCGCCTTAAAAAAGCACATGCCCCCCGCTTCTGAAAAAAATCAAGGCGTCCTCCTCGACGTGCAAATGCACGAAGCCCGGGGAAAAAGCATTATTGACCTCTACGTCCGTACCCTCCCTGAAAATCCGGACGAATCCACGATTATTCACCTCGAGGACGAGGATTTCCCGCCCTACTTTTACGTGAAACTCGCCCCACCCCTAGCGTCGCTGAACGAGGCGAAGACCACGGCCGCCCAGCTCAAGGAAGAAACCCTCCCGGGGGGCATTAAACTCGTCGATGCCACCCCTATGATGAAGGATAAAACCCCCTACATTCGCCTTTCCTTCGCGACGATCGGAGACCTTCTCAGCGCGCGAGAAAGCATCCTCCGCTACCCTTTCGCCGACTCCCTCGCGGAAGCCAACATTCCCTACACGAAACGGTATCTCCTCGATAAGCAACTCACCCCCCTCACGCGAGTGGAATGGACGCTCAAGAAGACCACTCATTCCGCCCCTACGATTCAACGCATCACGCCCGTGGAAGGGCCGATTCCCGATCTCCGCACGGGAGCGTTCGACATCGAAACGTACGGCACGCACGGCGTTCCCTCCCCGGAAAAAGATCCCATCATCTCCATCGCGGCTTTCACTCCCGCGGGAAAAAAAGTATTCATCGCGGATGCGTATCACGATGCTCACACGCAAGCATGCCATGATGAAAAGCACACGCTCGAACAATTTTTCACGTTTCTCAAACTCGGCGACGTGGACGTGTTGTACACGTACTTCGGTGACGGATTCGACTTTCCATTCATTGTCGAACGAAGCAAGCAACACGGCGTGGACGCGACCATCGGATTTCAACCCCCTCAAATTATAACCAAAACAAAAAAGGAAGCGCGATTGCACGGCATTCAACACGTCGACGTGCTCGCGCTCATGCGACTCCTCTCCCGATTCCAAGTCATCAAGAGCAGCAAACTCGATTTGGAAAGCGTCATGCAAGCCGTCTTCGGCAAAGGAGAAAAATCCCTGACGCATAAAGACATTGTCCGCATCTGGGAAACGAAGAAAGGGTTGGATCAACTCGCGTTCTACAATTACACGGATGTGGAATACACGCTTCAACTCGGAAACGAATTCCTCCCCCTCTTAATCGAAATGAGCCGCATCGTCGGACTCCCCCTCTACGACGTGTCACGGAGCACGGCTTCCATTCTCGTGGAAACGGTTCTCATGTTTGAAGCCGTCAAAAAAGGCGACCTCTTCCCGCCCACACCTACCGACTCGCAAGTTCAAGCCCGACTCCAACACCCGATTGAAGGGGGGTACGTGAAAGAGCCCCATGCGGGACTCCACGAAAACATTGCCGTACTCGACTTTCGCTCCCTGCATCCGAGTATTATGATATCGCACAACATCTCGCCCGAAACCTTAGACTGCGAACACGCCTCGTGCAAAAAAGGACCCAACTTCGCGCCGACGAATCACTGGTTCTGCACGCAGAAAAAAGGATTATTCACCACCGTACTCGAACGCATTCTCAACGCGCGCATTGCGGTGCAAGAACAAATCGACACGATGGAGAAAAAAGATCCCAAGATTATTTTCCTCAAAGCACGCAAACAAGCGCTCAAAATTTTACTCAATTCTTTTTTTGGAACGTTAGCTTATCCGCGTTTCCGCTGGTACTCTCGCGAATCCGCGCGCGCGATTACGGCGTGGTCGCGACACTACATTCAACACACGCTTCAACTGGCGGAGAAAGACGGGTACTCGCCGATTTACGGGGATACGGACTCCGCATTCATTCTCCTGCCTAAAGACAAAACTGAGAATGACATTCGCGACTTTGTTGCACGGGTCAACGCGCAACTTCCAGGAAAAATGGAACTCGAATTTGAAGGACTTTATACACGCGGATTATTTGTAACAAAAAAAGAAGGGCGCGCGGCCAAAAAAAGATACGCGCTCGCCGATGCGAAAGGAGAACTCACGATCGTGGGATTCGAATACGTGCGAAGGGATCACGCGCGCATTGCTCGCGAGACGCAACGACGTGTACTACAGGAAATTCTCGTGAATCGAAAACCTGAGAAAGCCCACCAGATTGTGCGGGAAGTCATTGAGGAACTCCGCA
>CAYHJZ010000023.1:0-12371 GCA_964357115.1 uncultured archaeon
TGACCCGGAATACAAGGTCAATAAACGCGCTAACCTCCAGGACCGCGTTATTCAAATCCCGTACGCTGCGGTAACCGCCGTCTCCGATGTTTTTATCGTGGACGAACGCGAAATTACTTCAATGTCCGATCGATGACGGGGTGTAGTCACTTACTACCCCCTCATTCATCTATTTCTAACTCTATTCTCCCCTTCTCCATATCCACTTTCTTCACTACCTTCACTTTCTTCAACTCTTCCCCCGCTTCCCGATCTTTTCCCTTTCTGGCTTTCTGAAATACGCTCAACAACTTCTCTACCGCAGCGAAGTGCGCATACACCCATTCTCCCGCGCGATTCAACTCATTCGCTTTTTCCACCCACGCGTGGCGCATGGCTTCCTGTCTTTCTAAATTAATCTCAAGCGCGCGAACCTCTTTCATTTTCTTCTCATGCTCGTCCGTCACGCCTTGTTCTTTTCCCCATTCCTCTTCCACGCGACGCTGCACGTCACTCCAACTCATTCCCTTTTCGGTTTCATTTTTTATTTCACTCAACCACGGCACCACGCGCACTTTCTTTTCGCCTTCCGCCCACTCAAACGTGTCGCACGCACTCTCGAGTATTTTTTTTAATTCTCCTGCGAGTTTTTTCCATTCCTTTTCACTCAAGGGGGTTTCCTCTTTTTCCTCGCGGCCTATTTTCTTCAACAAAAACGCATTCCACTCGGACGGTACACCTACTTTGGAAACCATCCAGCTTCCTACCCGTTGCCCTTCATCCATCTCAGGCATTTCTTTCCATTCGTTCCACTTACTCGGCCCGGGCGGCGGAGCATACGTGTTTCCCCTCCGAATAGTGCGCGTCTTCCACTCCTTCGACTCTAACGCGTGGAGGATTTCCCCTCGCTTGTCGGTGATAATAATATTCCCGCTCCCAAAAAATTCTAAGATGATATCCACTTTTTCGCATTCCACTTTCACGATACGATCCATTCCCGCTTGCGTCATCTTCTCGATTCGTTGATTCTCCAACACGACCTTGCTCGACTTCACAATACCCGGTTGCTCTTCGAGTGATGTGTATTTTTTCTCACACTCAATCATTCCTAGCGGCAACACGATCAACCATGTTCCCACTTCTCCTTGCGCGCGCACTTTCAACACGAAACGATTCTCTTCTACTCCGCGCAATTGTTGAATAAATCCCCCTGCCCACTTTTTGTTCCACTCTTCTAATCCGAAATGGATTGTAATTCCTGGGAAATCAATGGGTTTCATAATCAAATAAACTGTTCATACGTCTCGGCATTAAAACGATACAGGGCCCGCTTCAATTTTTTTCCATCAAAACGATATCGACTGAAGACGGTAGACTTTTCTCCATAATACTTGAAGAATCCGTGCCCTACGCTTGGATCCAGGAGCAACGTCTTCTCATTCACCGTGGTCATCACCACCGCGTGCGTGTGTAAATCTTCTAACTCCATCCCGTATACGCTCGCCTTCGTGTCTCCCAATGCATAGAGTGCGGTGCACAGCAGCGTCGCCAATCCCTCGTCGTCCGAAACCTTGCTCGTCAAAATTTCTTTAGGGGTTAGCCAAAAACTAATATTCATGTCATTCGGCGTGTACTTGATCTCCCGCGTCAAAAACTCAAAGATGCGTTGGGAGGTAAACAAATAGTCTTTCCCGAAATCGTAGGTGTCGCTCCGGTACTGCGTCAGCAACGCCTGCACGCTCAAATCATCCGGGTTAACCAGTGCTTTAATTCCCTCAATATTTCGCTGCTCGCTCTCGTTGATGAGTGGAGCAAACTTGTTGAGAAGCATCCTATAGAACAGGACTCGCGCATCCGACGCCATACCTATACATAAGGCACTGTTTCTTTAAACGCTCCTCTAAAGGGGGTTTTTATTCGCCTTTTCCTTTTTTCCACGAATGCACTCCCGCGCACAAGTTGGAATCGAATACCTTACCTTCACCGCCTTCCTCCTCCTCGTCTCCTCGGTTCTTTTCGCTTACGCCTTTGTCTCGTATTCCACTTCCGTTCAAGTCATTCAAACCCAAGCCGCGGTCGACGCGGTCGCCTCTACGGTAGACTTCGTCTACGCCAAGGGGCCGGGCAACACCGTCTTAGTCGACGTGCAACTTCCTACCGGCGTATCTGAATTTCGCGTCGACGGAAACGCGGTTATCATTCGCCTCTCCCAACTCGGCGGATCCTCCGATCTCTTCGCCTTCACTAAAACTCCCATCACCCCCACTTACTTGTTTTTCGAACAGGGCATCTACACCCTGCGCATCACCATGGGAGATGTGAACGCGAGCGTGACGAACACATGAAACCTTCTCGCGGACAAGTCTCGGTTGAATACCTCGCAGCTGCGCTCATCATCTTACTCGTTTTCGTCATCGTTCTCTTGTTCATCGAACAAACTAATTATTCTTCGCGTGTCGCACAACAAAACGCGCAAGAAGTCGCCGTGT
The DNA here is from genome assembly GCA_964357115.1 of uncultured archaeon. Taxonomy (GTDB): domain Archaea; phylum Iainarchaeota; class Iainarchaeia; order Iainarchaeales; family VGJJ01; genus VGJJ01. The sequence continues at coordinate 2,469 of CAYHJZ010000023.1, forward strand.
GCACGAAGGTAGCTTCCATCATCACTTACATGAGTTCGAATCCTCCTTACTCGGAAACTCAATTCCAAGTCACTCGAGATTTGAATGTCGTCAACAACCACGTCTTCGTGGGAGATTATTTTTGTCCCTTCTTAGGAAAAGCCGCTAACGTCGAATTGTACGCCGGACTCGTTCTCGCGTTCGACATCAACGGAACCGTCCTCTTCACGAATGATGCTAACTATTCTCCTTTCAACCCGTCTTCCGGTCCTCCTTCCCCCGACGTGGATCAGTCCGGCGACACGATTCTTCTCATTGATGATCAAGGGCAAACGTGGAATGAGGAAGTGCAATCCGATGACGCCGTATACGCTGTCTCCGCGGACGACGCGTTCGTGGATCCTGACTGGGTGGAGTTTCGTTTTTCTAACTTAGGACTCACTGCTGCCAATCAACCCACGGAAGTTTATGTCCTCATTGCGCACCGCGAATCCTACTTAGTCGGTTTAGGCGGAGACAAATCGATGGTGCAATGCCACGACGGCAGCGCGTGGACCGACATTGGAGAATACACTCCCGGTTTCACCGAACTCTACTATTATTCCCCCAACATTGTTTCCTGTTTATCGGATTGGAACAAAGTCAACCACGCGCGCATTCGCATGACGTACGAACCCAGCGGCGCCGGACAAACAATTTCCATTGACTACGGGCGCATCGACGCGAACTACACGCAAGACGGAATTCCTATTGACCTGTGGGACATGTTCCTCGACCGTCCCGCTCCCGTTGATTTTCAAACCGATCTCAATAGCACCGCTAACACGTTTGGTCCCGGCCTCGGCAATGACGGGTGGGACTGGCAACCCTTCGCGTACGGCGGCGTTTCTCCCTCGAGTGTGCACTTCAACGCCGATCCCAACGTAGACGGCAGTACATCAGACAGTCTCGTCCCTTCTGCGCATCGTGCTGAAATTAAACTCGGCGGCGGCGTCTCCGGTTCACTCGCGGACCCTGACGACAGCACGAGCAACGGTCCCACGACTTCCGGCGCGTACGGTATTCAATTTGACCTCAACGCAGACTTGTACAATCAACTCTCTTCCGGGTCGCAACTCTTGCTCAGCTTCACGTACACGATTGACGCGGACGCCGGATGGTTAAACAATCTGGATGCGGGAGAAGAAGCCTGGGTCAAAGCCCGCTTTGGAAACGCATCCCTCATGACCTACTTAGGGGAAGACCTCGACGCCGGGGACAATGACGCGGATGCGACGCACGAACTCTGGTGGTCCGACGCGCCGATTGATGATTACGGATTCTACCTCGAGGACGTCTCCCCGCTGGTCACGGGAGCCGGAACCTACTACCTCGACATCGGTGGTGCGCTCTCCGATTGGGACTCTCGTCGCGAGGGACTGGGAATCTATTTAGACAACATTACCCTGGTGGTGGTCTAATGCCCGATGATTTCTCCCTTGCGTTTCGATTCGAACTCAAATGGCTCATCGGCCCTCTCGCCATCATTCTTGCTGCCGTCGCGCTCATTTATTTTTTTCCCACGATTGAAACTACTCCTCCCATTATTCCTCTTCCACCGCAACCCATCGTTGTTGCCATTCCCGTCGACGTCGCCGCGGCGCGCGAGCAAGCCCAACTTCACTGCGCGCAAACCTACAACTGTTCCTCCCAAGATTGTCTCGAGAAACTCCTCACGCACGTGGATTCGGCGACGGTTTCCATTGAAGCGATTCTCCGCACTCCTGCGCCCAAAGAATTTCGCGATCGCTTGCGACTGGCCATCGCGCGCGGCGTCACCGTTCGTCTCGTCCTCGATGCCTCTCTCAACCCTACATTTTTTCTCGAAGGTGCAATCATTCGCGTGAAACCCGTCTCGCGCTTCGTCACCACTAACTTTCTCATGGCCGATCGCACGACCGTCGTGTTTGGAACCGATCCCCAACTCTTCGCGATTGAACCCGATGTCATCCGCGTCGCGTGCGACGAAAACGAACGCACGCCCTACGAAGCCTTGTTTGATCGCGTCTGGGGAAACGAATCCACTGCTTTCTCTTCCGAGTCCACGCAGGAAGAAACCCTCTCCGACAATGAATTACTCCTCCCCGATTTGAGTGCGTCCTGCTCCGAATCGTCGTGTGGAGAAGACACCTACTTTTGTGACGGCACCACAAAAGTGTGGCAAAATTATTACTGTGAGAATTCCTGCACCTACTCTATTATTCCCCTCTACTTTAGTCAAGAGTGCGGATACGCCAGCCCCGGCTTCGCACCCGACGGTTCTCCTCTCGTAGTCATCACCGAAACCGAAATCGATGAAGGATTGCTCACGAATGAATTCATCGAATTCACTGCCCTGCAGCCCCTCGAATTATCCAACTTCTCCCTCTACCAAAACGGTGTTCTCCTCGCCACATTTCCCACTCCCTACATTCTCGACGGATCCGCCAAAGTGTACACGGGAAACGGCACCAACACTACTACAACCGTTTTCCTGAATCAAGAAACCACGCTCTGGAACACGCCAGGTGCTGTCGCAATTTTAGTTAACCCGCAAGGAGAAACGGTTGCCACGCAATCCTTCGAGGACTAATCCCATGACCCTCCACTCCCGCGCCCAAGCCAGTATGCCTGACCTCCTCTTCGCGACGCTCTTCTTCTTCATCATGCTCGCCGGTCTTTTCTTCTACGCTTCCAACATTCAAGACAACGATCAATCCATCGTGGAGCGTCGCCTCCTCGACAACGCCGCATCCAATCTCGCCGAATTCATCATCAAAAATCCCGGAACTCCCGTGAATTGGGAATACCTCCCCGACTTTAATCAAACCGAACAAATCGGTCTCGCCATCAAAGACCGCGTTCTCTCTCCCGACAAAGTGGTCGCGTTCGTGAATCAGGGAAATTCGGATTACGCGCTCACGAAACAAAAACTCCGCCTCACGCAATTTGAATTCCACGCCCAATTTTCGGGGGGCGTTTCCCTCTCCACCGGTCTCGCTCCCGGCGCAAATAAGAATGCCAGCGTCGTCCAACGACTTGTTACTATTAACGGGGTCGAAACCCAATTCACGCTCACCGTATATGACTCCTAAACCCACTGGTTTTGCTTTCACCGCGGACGTGGTACTCGCCCTATTCCTCGTCATCGGTCTCCTCGTCTTCGCCACGCTTCCCGCGCAACCCGCGCCTAAACTCGAGGAACGGCGCATCACCGACCAATTCGTGGATGATTTATTCGTCTCCCTCGACCACTCGGGTTTTGTCGCCAACCAAATCGACACCAACGGATTCTCTGCCCTCACGCTTCAAAATATCTACAACCGCGCCACTACTCTCCTTCCTTCCTCTTATGATCTTTTTCTCGAAATGAAAAGCTACTCCGTCGACCTCGACGCGTGCCGCTCGACGAGTGACTTCGAATCCTGTTTTCCTGATGAAAATGTTTCCACTCTCACGTACGGAACTCCCCTTCCTGAAAACGCGCCTTTCATTCACGGGCGACGCATCTTCCTCAAACAACAACCCGCTTCTCAGTGCAGCGGTTCCCTCTCCGGTCCCTCCGCTTCCTCTCCCTTCCTCCTCGCGCCCACTCCCTTTCCTTCGCTCTCTTTTCAATCGGTGTTGGATCTCAACATTCAATTCGACGTTAATGTTTCTCCCGCGGGTCCGTGGACGTGCGACCAGGACATTGACGTCACGCTCTCCGTTACCACCAACTCGGGTGCGCGCAAGGCCGTTGACATGATGCTCGTCTTCGACCGATCTGGAAGTATGACGTACGATTACCAACTCTCCACGACGGACGCACAAGGACTTGACGTGGACGACGACTTTGTTTACCTCGCCGACAGCACCTCGGGACTCCGTGACATTAACGCCGTAGACCCCGCACTCCCTAACACGCTTGACACGTACAACACAAGCGGCACCGCCCGTGATGTGGACGCGGTGGGAGATTACGCCTTTGTCGCCGACGGAACGTCGGGACTCCACATCATCAATGTATCCAATCCGCAGGACATCACGCTCGTGTCTACTCTCGCCCTCGGCTCAGATGCGTACGGCGTCGCCTCGAATGGAAATGAAACGTATGTTCTTACCGCCGCGGGAGACACGGTGGATCAGAGCAGCAGCATCAGCACGAACCGCGACCTCTACATCGGGCGCAACGCCTCCAACTTGTATGCGGCCCAATCGTTTATTCCAGATGTATCCTTCATCACGGGCGCGCAAGTCAACGTGCGAAGACAAGGCAATCCCTCGAGTGCTCTCACCGTGAGCATTCGCTCCACTCTCAACGGCGCCGATCTCGCGACGGGAACGATTCCTGTTTCAAGCATTTCCACTTCTTACGGAGATGAAACCGTCGTGTTCACCTCGGCTGCCTCTCTCACGCCGGGCAACACGTACTACCTTGTTCTCACTACTGCGTCCACCAGCAGTTCAAATTATTACTTGTGGGCTGCACGCAACTCTAATTCGTATAGTGACGGGCAAGCGTACCAAAACACTTCGGCTCAAAGCTGGGACGCGGACTTCGAAACTCACTACACGAATGGTCTGCTCAAAATCAACACGACAACAAAAAACGCTCCGACGATACTCGGCTCGTACACTCTTACTGAACCCTGGCGCATCTTCCTCAACGGAACGACCGCGTATGTCTCCGACGGTTCAGCCGGAATGCACATCTTCAACGTCTCCGCTAACACTCCCGTCCTTCTCGGAACGTACAATCCCGCTGACACGGTGTATGACGCGTACGTCTCCGGCTCCTACGCCTATGTTTCGGTGGATGATCTCGGTCTCCACATTGTGAATATTTCCAATCCCGCTTCTCCCTCTCTCACGGGATCCTACAACACACCGGACAATGCGTACGCGACGCGCGTCCACGACAATTACGCGTATGTCGCGGACGGCGGTTCGATTCAAGTAATCGATGTCACCACACCCGCGTCTCCCACCTTCATACTCGAACACCCTTCCGCGTGGAATTATCGCGATCTCGACATTAAATTGGTGGATGAAACCCTCTGGGGATTCGTCGCTGTAGATTCGGGGACGGAAGGACTCATCACCATCAACCTCAACACTGGTCCTAAAGTCGCTCAAGCGATTGCAGCAGCGCACACGTTTGTAGACTTCAACTGCTGGAACCCCGCGTACGACCAAATGGGACTTGTCACGTACGCCAGCACCGCGACGCTTGACCAAACGCTCACGGATGACTTTAATGCTATCTCGGACGAACTCGACACCATTCTCGCCTCCGGCGGGACCGCTACGGGAGACGGAATCAACACCGCCACCACTCACTTCGGAACCACTCAAACGGATGTGACTAACACCGGGTCGCAGAATCAAACGATCGCTTTTGGACAAAACGCCACGAACTTGACGGCGGGACAATCCTTCCAACCTGTCCTCCCTTACATTTCACGCGTCGACGTGTACATCCGTCGTGTCAGTAATCCGAGTGTTCCTGTTACCGTGGAACTCCGCACCGCCATTTCCGGAACGGTTATCGCCTCCACCACTATTCCCGTTTCCTCCATTGGAACGTCGTACGCACTCGAAACCGCTACCTTTCCCAGTTTAGTTTCCGTGTCGCCGGGAACTACCTACTACATTGTTCTCTCCACTTCCTCCAACAACGCCACGAATTACTTCCAATGGGGAGCTCAATCCTCCAGTCCTTACTCCGGGGGTCAAGCGTACCAAAACGCGTCTCCCCAATCTTCGTGGGATGCGCGCTTCGCCACGTATGGAGGGTATACCAACCCCTCTGCCCTCCGATTCCAAATTCTCATGTCGGATGGATTAACGAATGCGGGAGCCAACTCGAGCACCGCGGCGGTTAATGCCGCTAACAATGGCATTATCATCTACGCTATCGGCTTTGGAAAAGACGCCGACGCGGATGAACTTGAAAACATTGCCACCATCACGGGGGGAAAATATTATTCGGCGCTCGATCAAAACGCGCTCATTGATGTATACAACGTCATCGCCAATGAAATTCAACTCATTGCTTCTGATGCTAATCTCGTCGCCGGACTCCCGGACGAAATCACGCTCGTGAGCGATGGCAACGGACTCATCGTGGGAGACACGCTCTTCTTCGACATCAATACACTCGAAGCGCCGCCGTGGACATCGGACTACACGATCAACATCCCCTGCTCCTCTGCGCTCGCGTGCTCTTCCACTCTCCTCACCATTCCTTCTCCCGGCACGTACTTTGAATACGTCGACGCGAACGGCACGTCGCAACAGCAAGACTGGAATGTCTTCGCGACACAAACATTCCAATACCGGGATCTCAACATCAGCATTATCTCTGGCGCCCTCCTAGGACCCGGCAACACCGACATCACGGTTCGTGTAGAAAGCAACGGCAACCTCGACACGAACGCGAGCACGGTTTCCTTCTACCTCGACGCGCCTCCCACTAACTTACTCTCAACCGTTTCCATTCCCTCCCTCTGCGGAAAACTCTCTCCCGGTTGCCTCAACTACTACTACGAGTTCACGCAAAACGTCCCCGCGGAAGGAGAACTCTACGCCGTCGTCAATGCCGACAATGCCATCCCTGAATGCACCTTCGACAACCAAGATGTCATCTACTGCTACTACTCTCCCGAAACCCAATTCTTCACGTTCGAATATTGGGCATGGCAGCGAGGATAAAACCCATGATTTATTCTCTCAACCAGCGCGGCGCCCTGTACGTATTTCTTACTTTCCTCTTCATTGGAGTTATCCTCGGCCTCATCACGACTTCGCTGAATGCGCAACACGATTTCTCGCAAACCACGATTGAAGTATCCGTACTCAACACAATTAACGCGAAGTACGACGACATCACCGACGATATCATCACGCTCGATCAAACGATTGGCATTCCCGTCATCCAACAACGCATCATTCCCTTCTCGTATTCCGTGGACGGAAACCAACTCGCTCTCTCTCAAACGCTTCCCCTCGCGAGCGGAAAACTCTCCCTCTACTTTGACTTGCTCAACGCGTACAAAGTATTCATCGAAGACGAAAACGCTTCCCAAACATTCGACGGCGTTCACGTGGGCCTCGACGTTCCTCAAACTCCCGCATGGGGCGGAACTCACGCCGGCACCGCGAGCTTCAACCTTCTTCCTTCCTGCCTCCAATACTACATCTCCGACGAAAATACGGCAGGATTTGTCAATGCTTCCTCACTCGGTTGCGCTAACACCTTTTCATTATCGGCGATTCAGCGCATTGACGTGAACGTCTACCTCCTCGGCACCACCGACGATTACAACGGTGCTATCTGCACTCACGCGGGAGGTTGTCCTCACGACTCCTTCACTTCCGGCGCGGCGCCTTTCTTCCAACTCCTCTTCTTCGACCAAAATTGCGTCGACTGCACTCTCCCTCTCGCCGACACCAACATTTCGTATCACTTCACCGAGGACGAGGAACAAATCTCCTACGCGTGTGCGGCCTCTCCCTGCGACTCGCAACCCATCACCTTTACCATTGGGGAAGGCTTCTCGGTCTCTCACGCGGGAAACCCTATTCGCATCAGCACGCGCATTCACTTCAACGAATCCATTTCTTCTTTCTATTACCAAGACGCTAATTACTCGGTGCAAAAAACCGGTTTCAGTACGTATAAAAGCAACGTCGTCGTGTTTCCCAAATGAGTTTATTCGATCAACTCACTCTACTCTCTGCATTTCTCGCTGCAGGAATCGTGCTCTTCTTCATCTTCCAACCTCCTATCTCTCCCTCGCTGCAAGCCCCTCCCCTTCTCACGCTTGACGGATCCACTTCTGCCTTTCACAACGACCCGCTCTCGCTCACTCTCTTACTTCGCAACGCTCCCGGTGAAACGATTGTTCTCTCCGGCGCTGTGGATCAAACCCTCTCTTGCGCCGCTTCTCCTTGTCCCTACACGCTTTCCCTTCCCACTCACACCGTAGGGCATCATCTCCTCTCCGTGCGCGTGGGAAATCAACTCAAGGAATGGTCGTACACGGTGCGCGCTAAAACCACGGTGTGTATTGATGGTACGCTCGAAGGAGCATGCAACGCGTCCCACTTCCTCTGTTCTACTCAAAAACTCTCGGCCAACTGCACGTTGTGCGGATGCGCAGACAACGCCGTCTGCACGGAAGGACAATGCACGCCTCTCTCTGCGTCCTTTTCCATTCCCACTCTCACGTTTGACACTCCTCTTTATGCGGGAGGAAAAACCACCATTGCTGCTCTCGTGCGAAACGATTCCTCTTTCTCCGTGAACGGAACTTACGTCCTGCAACTCGAATGGTATTCTTCCACGAATCAAAAACTCGGCGAAGCCTTTCAACAAATACTCCTCTCCCATCTCTCTTCCACTCAAACTCACACCGCTTCTATTTCTTCTCCCGTTCCTTTCTCGGCGCACGCCGCGCTCGTTCATCTTCACCCCATCTCGGCTCATTACTCCTCCGCAACGATTCTCGCGAGCAGCACTCTCCACACAACTTCTGTGATTACCGACACGACTCCTCCCGCTCCTCCTGTGTCACTCTCCGCTACCATTGAAGATAATTCTCTCCTCCTTTCATGGGGTGCGAGTCCTTCCACCGATGTCGCCTTCTACCGCGTCTACGAACCCACCCTCTCCGCGGGGGGATTTACTTCGTATCGCATCGCTGACGAGACCTCGGCTCTCTTTGCCTCACTGGCTCTCCCCGAAATGGAAAATAGCTCTTACACGGTTTCCTCCGTCGATTACGCCGGGAACGAAAGCCCTCCTGCCCCCGCTATTGTGGTTTCCGCCCCCTAGATTAAAAACTCTGATTCGTTTTCATGACTCATGAACTCCCCCGCCGCGTCAGCCCCGAAGAAAGGAGTCCTCTCTCAACTTTCACGCCTCCTCCACCTTCCCTCTCACTCTCCACCCGCCCCGCTCAACGAGCCCATTCCCCCCGTGGAACTCTCCTCCCGCTTTCCCGTTTCTCCTCCTGCTTCTCTTCCTCCATCTCCCCTCCCTCGCTCGGTGGTTTCTACGCCTCTCCCTTCCATTCAACGCGCTCCCCCTCCTCCAGCGCCTTCTGCGTCATCCACTCTACCTACTCCTCGCCCGGCTTCCCCTCCCGCTCGCGCACCACTCCCCGTTGCACGTCCTCCTGCCAACACGTCCGCGGTGGATGCTCCTATCATCACCGACTACGATCGCATTCTCGATTTAGTCAAACATCATCACACCATCAAACTCGATGAAATTGCCCGCCTCCTCGGACTCCCCGAAGAGCACGTGGCGCAAGAACTCCAAACGCTCGAAGACAACGGCCTCGTGAACGTTCGCTACCCCGCCTTCGGAGAACCCCTCATTGAAATCCGGGAGGAAGAATCATGATATTCCAACTTGACGAAACCTATCCCATTTCTGCCGACATTCAACTCACCGTCGACATTGGTCGCGGCGAAGGACAATTTGTCAAACAATACTACGTGCACCTCCCCACCTTTGGAGCGGGAACACGCGCCATGCTCAACGATCTAAAATCAAAACTCGTGACGGAAGTCAACATCTCCTCCGAAAAAATGTTGGATACTAAATTTGTCGCCGAGCTCAAAAAAACATTTCGAGAAAAAGCCGTACAACTCGTGCAACACTCGCTCCCCGAACTCCCCCTCGAATCGCGCGACAAACTCGTCTCCGTTATGGTCAACGAAATGGTGGGGCTCGGACCTATTGAATACTTGCTCGCCGACGGAAACCTCGAAGAAATTGTGGTTAACTCCGCCACCGAACCCGTGTGGGTGTATCATAAAAAACACGGCTGGCTCCGCACGAACATTCTCATCTACCCCGAAGCCGAAATTCAAAACTACGCCAGCATCATCGCCCGACGCGTGGGAAAACAA
>CAYHJZ010000024.1:0-406 GCA_964357115.1 uncultured archaeon
TACGTGTTGTATTTAGTGATTCTCTTCTTCATGTCCGGTGGCTTGGGAAGAGAAGTCGACGTGATTTAGTCGAATATTTTTCGAAAAAAAATCTTCTTTCTCTTTTTCGTGAATAGATCCTCGTCAATTGTCAAACGCGGGTCTTTTTATGGTTCAATAGCGCATAGGAGTGTATGCCTCAACGCACGATTTCAGTCGTTTCTCTTTCTAATGCGTGGGCGAATGGCTTTCCTTCTTTTAATTGGGTAATGTAAACCCCGTTCCGAGCCGAATTGGCACGGTAGCGAGAACGGGTTGAAAATAAATTTTTTACTTACTTTACAAAAAAAAAAAAAAAAAAAAAAAAAGGTTTAGGGGCCGCGCCGGTTCTGGGTATAAGAAAACAAAACCCAAAGCCGAAAGAAAA
>CAYHJZ010000024.1:416-12272 GCA_964357115.1 uncultured archaeon
CCCCCCACCCCAACCCCCCCCCCTTGTGGCGTGGCGTCACACCGGTGGGGTTGCCCCTCACGTTGCCATTTTTAAAATTAATTTTTTAATTTATTAAAAAAAAAAAAAAAAAAAAAAAAAAATGGTTTGGCGGAGGTGCCGGTCATGGGATTAGCACAACAAAAGCGAATGCAGCTACGAGAGAAACTTCAGTGGAAGTTTACTAAATTATCCAAGAGCGCTCCGGAGGAAATTTCCTCCGACGCGGCGCTACTCCAGAAAAGAGCCCGGGGTTTGAATCCCGAGAGTGAACCGAATTCCAATGATGCGACGGCGTGAGCCGTCACACGGTTCCTTTCAAGTAGGCTTTTCGCTGAACTTCGGGAAACTTTTCAATCGCATACCGGAGCATCGTGCGAGGCATGTGGGAATGATGCTTTTTCAAGAACGTTTCTAATGCCTTCACGTCTTTCTTTCCTGCTTCGCGGAGCATCCACCCGCAGGCTTTGTGCATTAAGTCCTGTTTATCGTTCAACAATAATTCACTCAAGCGAAATGTGTCTTCGAGCTTTCCTTTTCGAATAAAGGCATACGTGGCTACGATGGCGATGCGTCGCTTCCACAAGTTAGGAGAGGCCGCAAAGTCATAGAGTTTTTTCTTCTCTTTTTCTATGAAGTAGTCTCCTACAATTTTGGGCGCGGTTAAGTCCACCAAGTCCCAGTTGTTTACGCGGTGCACGTGAGCAAAGTAGAAGTCTACGATTTTCTTTCGTGTTTTTTCTTCCGTGGCTTTTTCGTATTTTTTAACTAAAATTAAGAGCGCCGTGAGTCGCTCCTCGTGAATAGGAGAGTTCAGCGCCTCGGCAATTTCTTCAAGAGTAAGGTGAGCAAATTCTTTTGCTACGCTTCGCATTTCCGGAACGGTGACGCCGATGAATTGGTCCCCTTCTCCATACTCTCCTTTTCCTGTTTTGAAGAAGCGAGGAAAGAACGCGGCTTTGTCGGCGTGAGCGTGTTTTTTGAGAGCGGGAAGGAGAATGGGCATACTTCTCAAGAAAGAAAGGGAGAATAAATGCGTTTGGAAGGGAATTCGCCGAAGGAGAAGAATGGACTAGTCCTTCTTCGTTTAGAGCGCCGGGGCCTTTTCCCGATACGCTGGAGAGGTTTCGCGCAGGTGTTGTTGAACCCGCTCGAGAACGGAATTGAGTCCTGTGAATAGGAGTAACGCGTCTCCTTTTCCGATTCGTTTCACGGCATTCGCAAATAGGACACATTTTTCGATTGTGGGCGTGGAAAAAGAAAAGTCGTATGGTGCTTGCCCCCGCGCGAGACGTTTGATTACAAATTCCATTTCGATTCGCGTGAGATAGTCGTGCGCAAGGGATTGGCGCGCGTACTCCAGGAGCAGTGGGCGTAAAACGTATTGCGTGGCAAGAGACACGCGATTCGTTCTCAAGACGTTCGCAATCATTCTCCGGAGTTCACGAGTGGATAAGAAAGTGGGAGAGGTAGATGTGAACGAAAAGGCGGGTTTTCTTCCAGTAGATTCTCGCAAACGTTGCCGTACCACACCGTCCCCACGGTTAACTTCTCGGAGGAAAAGATTCCAAGATCGCACCGCGCGACGAAGACGAGGACGAATGCCATTCATACGAGAGGAGAAATCGTTTTTCTAATTTAAAGGAGCTATACTTTTTGTACGTCCAGATCCGTCACGGATCTCAGCTTTGTAGCCGCTTCCATGGTGCGGCGAATCAGTTGCTTCGCGCGCATGGAACCCACCAGCGGGAGAAGTTTTACAAAAAGAGTCGCTAATGCGATATCTTCGGGAGAGAAGCGCTGAGGCAAAGGCACTTTCTTTCGCACGCGTCTCTCAACGATTTCCAGTTCATCAAATGACAACGGACGGTTAACCGAGGCAATTGAAATGTAGTCTTTCAGAATGTCGCTCACCGCCTCTCGCTGTTTAATTGGAATAGCGAGTTCGCGTAGCGCAGTCAAGATAGCGGTTTGAGCGATGATATTTTCTTGCTTGCGTCGTGCGTGATCGAGAGCAAGAATTACTCTTTTTTCTCGATGCAAGGAACGTTCTGCCACCCTACGGAGTTGAGATAAATAGACTTCAACTTCTTTCGTTAAAGGATCATGACGACGAGTTCTCTTGATTTCTAAGGCCATTTTTTCGGCTAGATCGGCATACGCTTCCAACACGTAGCTGAGATCTTCTCGCTTCTTGAGATGTGCATACGCGCGATCGGGCGCAGGAGATATTCCTGCTCGCTTGTACATTCTTTTTATGCTAGGGTGCGCCGTGAGTCGACGAATTAAATCCTCGCTTACTGTCAAAAGATGTTGCTGAGTGTCGTGACGAGTATCCTTCCATTTTTCGTGACGTCGCGCGAGTTGCCTCCGCTGTTCGTTTACTCGCGTGGCCACTATTTTCTCCCACCACTCTTCGGACTTTTTGGCTTTCTTGGTGGCGCGCTGAACCCCTGCCAAGCGCCACGCCCGGTGGACGGAGGGAATGCGATGAAGTTGATTAAGAACCCAACGACGGACTTTCACGATGCAACAACCCATTAATTCTTTATATTACGATTCGCGAAAAGAGGAGAATTATTCATTGAGGTTCGGGAGGCCACGCCTTTTCATTCAATATAAAAGCAGTCCCTACCCTAGATTAGAGTATAAACCGAGAGTAAGATGACTCTCGGGAAAGGAGAAGAAAATCATATGGATCAAAAATGGTTAATGATAGGGGGCGCTGTGGCTATTGTTCTCGTGCTCGGACTGTGGGTCATGGGTGTGTACAATGGAGAGGTCGTTCGAAACGTTCAAGCGGATGGCGCGTGGGCGAATGTGGAGACCGAATACCAGAAGCGATTTGATTTGGTTCCGCAGTTGATTAACGTCGTCACCGGTGCCGCGTCTTTCGAACAAGAGACGTTGACGGAGTTGTCCGCGTTGCGCACGCAGTGGCAGTCCCAATCGAATGTGAACGATCAGATTGAAACCGCGAATCAGTTTGAGTCCACGTTATCCAAAATATTAGTGTTGGCCGAAAACTACCCCGTGTTGCAAGCGAATGAACAGTTTCAGACGTTGCAAATTCAATTAGAAGGCATCGAGAATCGCATTTCGGTGGAGCGAAAGCGCTACAATGATGCGGCGGGCGAGTACAATACGTACGTGCGCCTCTTCCCTAACTCCATGTTGTTAGGACCCAAGACGCCGAAGCCCTTCTTTGAAGCCGCAGCCGGATCCGATGTGGCTCCCGTGGTTCCAACGGACTTTACCAATTAGGAGTGCGATAGCATGAATCGCCTCCTCCTTGGTTTCTTTTTTCTTTTATTTTTTTCTACGTTGACGTTCGCGCAGAGCGTGCCTTCCCCGCAGGGGTTTGTATTAGACACGAGCGGAACGCTCTCCGCATTAGAAGAGCAAGCGCTCGAGGCACGCGTAGGAAGTATCGAGGAAACGTTGGGTGTGGAGATCGCCGTGTTCCTCTTCCCCTCCTTAGAAGGCGGGGACATGTTTGAGTTCACGCAGCGCGTGTTTGACGAGTGGAAAATTGGAAAGAAGGGCGCGGATAATGGAGTGTTGATTACGATTGCCACGCAAGATAGGGAGTGGCGCATCCACACCGGGTATGGTGTTGAAGGCGACATTCCAGATGGATTAGCGTATCAGATTGGCACGCAGCGAATGGTTCCTTTTCTCGCGGAAGGCGACTATGTGGGTGGAATTAATGCCGCCATTGATGAAATGGAAAATGTCTTGAAGGGAAGTCCTACCGTGAGTGAGTATCAGAATAGCGAGGCGGATTTTTTCACGGAGCCGTTTGAGTTGTTTGGTTTAGGGTGGGGAATGGCGCTGGTTGCCGCAGGATTGTTTATTTTGTTGATGATTCGTATGGGAGTAGCGTTGTTGCCTAAAGAGAAGGGCGCGGAATTATTTGCCACGCACGCGTTCACGGTTCTTTTTTCGAGCGTGTGGGGATTGGCGTTTGTGGGTTTTGGCGTCGGCGTCTTGTTGAATGGGTTTTATGGTTTTACCGCGTTGAGCGCGGGATATTTGTTCATGATTCTGTTTGGAAAGTTTCCTTTCTTGAGTGCTTCGGGGCTTTCCTCCGGATCCCATTGGGGGAGCGGCGGGCTAGGAGGAGGAAGTTGGGGCGGTGGCAGCGGAGGCTTTGGTCGAAGTGGGGGAGGGAGTTTTGGCGGGGGAATGAGGGGTGGCGGCGGAGCAGGGGGACGCTTCTAAAGTCGCCCTTTCTTTTTCATGACGTCTTCGTAGTGTTTAATGTAGTCTTTCACGCTGATCATGCCAATGACTTCTCCAACTACATCTAAAGCTAAGTCATCGAGTTTGTTGAATCGTATACATCCTTTTCCCTTCTCGAGTTTTAGTTTCCTTTTTTTGAATTCGTTGCGAAACCATTCTTCAGTGTCTTTTTTCCAGTATAGTCCCATGAGGTATAGAGAGTAATTGTTTTTTTGTGCCGCGAGACCGGCGTAGGGGAGGGGTTGCTTGTTGTACGTGATGGGGTATGTTTTGAGTGGGATTTCGTAGGATATCATTCCCCAATTCATGACTTCCACGTATCCTTTGGGGAGATTTTTCTTGATCACGGCGCGCACGGCTTTAATGACGGCGGCGCGTTCCTTAGGAAGAGAAGCCAAATACGCGGTGACAGTAGTTGCGGAGCTGCGGACCATGAGGGTTCACTACCTTTTGTTGTTTTTAATTGGGGTTGTTCAACGAGCGGGTCCAAACGAACACGAGGTCATTATTTTCTTCTTCCATTTCGAGGAGCGCGTCGAGATTGACTCTTTTTTTGTGCCGCGTTCTTGGAACGGATGTGTTTTAGCTTCGCAGCGAGATTTGATTCTGCTTCTCTTAAAACGCGAATCATGATCTCTCTTTTTTCCGCTTCCCATTTCTGTTTGACGGTTAAATTGCGTGATTTTTTCTCGATAGTTGGAAGTTTTGCTGCAGGAGTAATAGGTTCATTTTCTTGTTTAGTTACTTGCGCTTCGCGTTGTTGGGGTTGTTTTTCTAGTACAGGTTGGGGTGCCAGACTTTGGGCACGTTGACGAAGCAAGTGCAAGAGTTGTGTTCGCGCGTGCTGCTCCTGTGTTTCTTGCTGAGAAAGGCGATTCACTCTTCCGCGCAACACGCGAACGAACCGCATTCGATTTCGACGGAGCCTTTCTTCATCAACAAATGCTTTTCGGGCATCACTCACGACGCGAGTAGATGGAGGAGTTGCTTTTTTGGCAGGAGATGTAGAGTTTGAAGGAGGCTTCGCCGCGGGAGTACTGCGAGACTTTTTTTCAGGTAATATGGGTTGGGGTGGCATTCGTGCTTGTTGGGCGCGTTGACGTTCTCTAAACTCGCGTGATTCTCGCGCGAAGCGTTCTTTCTCCGTCGCCGCATGTTCACGTTCGAGTTTGATTTGCGCCCGGCGATATTCTTCCGCGTAGCGATCCGCTCGCCTTTGAACGCTAATAGGGGAATAGATTTCGATTTCCAGTTCGGGCAACGAAACTTTTCTTCGGAGAGCGTTAAGTTGTCGAAGCAGTGGTTTTATTCTATGTTCTTTAGAGGTGCGCGGACGCAGTCCTGCAGCTTTACGCGCGTTATTTTCTTCGACAAGAGACATTTCGTCCGGTTCTTGGTTATTCGTCTTGTGGCCACCCCCTTGCGCAATTTCAAATATTGTAGTCTCGAGTGCAAGCATCTGCTCAAATATTTTTTCAACTGGCACCGGTTTGGGTTTAAACACGGGATGAACAAACGGTTTTCCTCCGCCAGGATATCCATCCGCGATGGAGGGAATACGGGTGATTTTTATGCTTCCTTTTTTCCCTCGCTCCAGAATGTGCTTTCCGGTTCTTCGCTTCACGATACGATAGTTTTTTCCATCGAAAGGGTCCTCGTGCGTGTCAGGCATGAAATGTTCACGTTTTTTGGGTTAATAATAAGTGACTATTTGTAATCATCACAAAAGAAAGGAAGACGACTATTTTGCTTTTCTCTTACGAACAGCAGGTTTACGCGGAGATGATCCAAATGAAGATTTCTTGGGTGCCCGAGTACGCGTTTTTCCACTCGCGCGTTGACGCAACAATTCCGCAAGTTGGGAACGCACGGCTTTGAGTCGCGCTTCATCTTCGAGCTCTTTTTGGGACGCTGGGAGGGGAGTGTTTTTCTTTCCCGTAGTGGGGGGAAGCATGGGTTGCCCTCTCAAAGAATGTTCGGACATGGTAGGTATTCGCATTCGCTTTCCGCCAGGAAATTCAGCATAGCGAATTCCATCTACTACGATTACTCGATACTCGCCCACTTTTTTAGGCGGATTTTTGCCTGTGTTACCCATACAAGCGGAAGGCAATTTCTAGTTAATAAATGATTCTTTCGACCCCGCGCTAACGACCCCTTTCCCGCGCATTAAAATACTCGCTTGCTTTTCCAAGGGTATGATCGAGGTCACCGTCAGTATCATTGGAGCCATTATCCTCCTCGGTTTTTTCGGAAACGTGTTGTTTCAGCGCACGCACATCCCGAACACGCTGTGGCTCGTGTTATTCGGAATGGTATTGGGTGCGGTTGGCGTGGTGAGTCGAGACTTTTTGATCGCTACTTCAGGAGTCATTGGCGCGATGGCCGTGATTGGCATTCTCTCAGATGGCGGACTGCATTTGGATTTGAAGTACGTCGTCAAGGAGGGCTTTGTCGGAATGCTCCTCATGATGGCGGGACTCGTGACCACGACGATTGGAATTACATTCTTCCTCTCCTCGGTGGGTTTCCCTGTGTTATTCGCGCTGTTAGTTTCGGTTACTTTGGCAGGGACCAGTGGTTCGGTCATCATTCCCGTGATTCAGTCCCTTTCATTTGTGTCGGATCGTATCAAGACGATTTTATCCATTGAATCCATTTCGGACACGTTTTCGATTGTGATTGCGTTGTTTCTCTTGGATATTTTATCCAACACGGGGATTGCAGCAGAGTCAGTGGAGGTTCTCCTCCAAAGTGTGTCGCTCGAATTATTGTCAGCTATCGCGATTGGAATTATTTTTGGTTTACTGTGGGGACCCGTGATTGGAAAGCTGAAGGGGTTTGATTACTCCTACGCGGCCACCCTGGGAGCGTTGATTTTATTGTTCGCCTTAAGCGAAGCCGTGGGTTCGAGCGGCGCCATCGCCGTGTTCTTTGCGGGCGTCATGTTGGCAAACGCGCACACGATCTACAAGGCGTTGTTTCCCGAGTTTGAGTTTGAGCGCCTGGATGAGGACATTGAGCGAACCCACGCGTTGTTTGCGTTTTTGATTCGCGTGTTCTTCTTCGTGTTTTTAGGCGCCGTAGTAGGAATTCCGAATCCGTATTATTTGTTCCTCGGCACTGTCATTACAGGAATCATTATTGGCGCGCGCATTCTATACGTGAATGGGTTTATTCGCCTCAACTTGTTGCGTATGAGCGAGAAGGAGAAGTGGCTCGTGTATTTCATGGTTCCGCGTGGCCTCTCCGCCGCCGTGTTAGCTATCTTTGCATTCGCCGCGGGCATTTCAATGGGAGAAGAGATGGTGTCCATTGTCTTCTCGGTGATTATTGCTTCGGTGTTGGTTTCCACCGTCGCGACGTTCGTGTTGAGTAAGAATGAGAAAAATGTAACAAAGAAAGGTGCGCTCACTGCGAGTAAAGTAGCGTTGGATTAGTATTAAAAAAAAAAAAAAATTAGAATAATTAGTTGACGTTTATTGTTCCCGTCATGTGAGGATGAGGCGTGCAGTGATAGTTCGTGTTTCCCGTTTGCGTAAACGTGCGCGTGTACGTTCCTCCGGGAGGAATGATTCCCGAGTCAAAGGTAGAGCTCGTCACCGTGTGTCCAACCGAGTCGTTATTAGTCCAAATCACCGTGGTGCCGGGAGAAATAGTAAGGGCACTGGATTGAAAGGAAAAGTTTTCAATGCTCACGCGAACGGTTTCATTCGTAGGGTTTCCATTGCCCGGTTCCATTGGAGCAACGCATCCGAGAAAAAATAATAGAAGAAATGCCGCAGCCAAAAAGGAAAAGGGAGGGGAAGCCATTCTCTTACGATAGGTCTTGGACTTAAAAAAGAGAAGAGTGGAGAAAAAAGAATGGAGTAATTGAAGTAATACTCTAAGCCCTCAGGGTGGTTCGTGAACGAACCTTTAGAGAAAGATTCATCAAACGACGGGTTGCTGCTTGCAACCCGTCTATCCCGCACCCAACAGCCGGAACTGTTGAAGCCCTCAGTGGGATTTGAACCCACGACCCCCAGTTTACAAAACTGGTGCTCTACCACTGAGCTATGAAGGCGGTAGATACGTTCGGGTCGAAAAACCCTATTAAAGCGAGCGGTGGGTAAAAACGAGTCATCGGCGGCTCCTAGAAGGCCGCCAATGGAGATGATATTCTATTGTCGCGTCTTTCGCGCTCTAATGGAGCGTGTTTTACGCTTCACCGTTTTTTTGACGGTGCGCCGCGTGGAAGGTCGAACGACGTTCATCGTTTTCTTCGCTTGGCGTTTTTGAACCACTCGTTTGGTATTTTTTCGAGTAGTCGTGCGTGTGCTTTTTTTAGCTACGCGTTTAGTTGTTTTTTTCACGTTGGTTTCCTCCGAAACACTTAGTTATGTATACTAATTATGTTGACATTTTGTATTTAAACATTGCGAATCACTAATTATTGCATATTTGGCACAAAATAACCCTTTTTCATGATGAATATGATGACTGAAACCTCCCCTGTTCTGCAAACCGCCTGTCAAAAGTGCGGCGAGTGTTGCAAGCGCTACGCTATTTCCGTGTTGCCGCACGAACTCAAGAAACAAGCTACGGCACTTCAACTTTCCGAGGAACAATTCACTTCCATTTACACGCAACTCTTACTCCAAGTCACCCCCGCCCAATCGGGAGAACACAAACTCTCCATTCACACGAGTTTACTTCCCAAAGACTTTGTTGAAGTGCTTCACAAAGCGGGCATCGATTCCGAGCACGTGATGCTACTCCCCATGTTGGGTTTTCGTCGCCAAGAATACTGTGTTTTCTTCGATAAAGAAAAAATGGGCTGCTCCATTCACGCAGTCAAACCGATGCAGTGCAACATTTTCCCGTTTGTCGGAATTAACGTCGAAGATTACGCCAAAACGTACGATTTTTGCGAACTCGCGCGCATTTCTTCCCCCACGGATTACACGTATGCGCAAGTCGCCTTGCAAGGAAGCAACATGAAAAAATACTTTGATTCCGTGGCCGAGAATGGAATGGAATCCATCTGGAAACACGTCCCTTCCACAGGAACGCTCATGTTGAAAGGAAAGGCCGCGGGCACCATTCACTGGAGCGCGCTCAAGAATTGGTTGCAGTGGGCGAGAGAAAAGAACGAATCCTAAATTCGCTCCATTCTAACTTTCGAATTAACTATTCCTACCCACGCTTCTAACCACTTATTCTAATCTACTATTCTAGCCCATAATTCCAACTCGCAATTCTAGCCGATTATTCTACTCTCTTTTTCACGCGCGAGGAATATTACTTCCCGTAGACACGACTTCGTGGAAGCGCAGCGTGAGTTGGAATCCTTTCGCTGCAATCGCACGAACTAAAGTTCCGTCCCACATCTGCATGCCGAGCATGAATCCCACGTGCAAATCCCCATACACGCCTTCTTTCAGATTCATGAATCGTCCCGAGCACGAAACGATGCGCCCGTTCTTCAATTCCGTGGAGTTGAATCGGTTTTTAGAAAAATAATTGATCGTCGCTTCCTTCAACTGTCCGTCCGCGTTCACGGCGGTGGCTTCGCGAATGTTATTTTGTTGAATCGCGCGCTTCATCTCGGCGATGACGTCGTCCCCCTCATCAAATACTAATGCCAGATCTTTCTGGACACTCTTTCCTCGGTACACGGTGCTGTCCATTTGACTCATGAATGATTCCCCCTCGTCAACACGTACTTCGCACGCGCTTGAACTTTATAACCCTCCACGCGTATGTAGAACTCTCCTTTTTATGGGTGAAAAACCTCGTAGGTTTCATGTCTCTTCCCGTGTTGCACGAAATGATTCGCACGTGCCAGTTATGTCCGCTCGGAAAAACACGCATTCTGGCCGTTCCGGGAGAAGGTCCGGCGCGCCCCCGTGTCATGTTGATTGGCGAGGCTCCGGGGAGAAACGAGGACGAATCCGGTCGCCCTTTTTTTGGAGCGGCAGGGAAACGCTTGGATGCGCTTCTGGAAAATGCGGGGCTGAATCGCAACGACGTTTTCATTACTTCCGTAGTGAAATGTCGCCCGCCCAACAACCGCGTCCCCACTCTTGAGGAAGCTACCACGTGCAAGACGCATTATTTAGAGAAACAAATCCTCCTCCTTCAACCTGTACTCATTGGCCTCATGGGTCGCACGGCCATTCAACACGTGTTAGGTGAACCCATCGATTTGACGCGCATGCACGGTCAAAAAATCGAGAGAAAGGGGCAAACGTACGTGATTCTTTACCATCCTGCGGCGATGATCTACAATCAGTCCCTCAAACCCATTATGGAAGCCGATTTCAAGACGCTCGCGGCCCTCTAAGCCAAGCATTATTTCTTGTTTTAAAAAAAAGTCATTTTTCGTGCGAGACTTTTTCCTGTATTCCTTTTACAATCCGCGCAGAAAAGGATAGCGGGACCAACCGCGCAGCCAACGCACCGAGTTGATTTTGGAGTCCGGGAATCACGATTCGCTTTCCGCTCATCACCCCTTCAAATCCGGCACGAGCGACGTCTACCGGACTCTGCAGTCGTCCTTCTCGAATCACTTTAGCATCCTCCATGCGTGCCCGTTCCTGGAATCCGGTGCGCGTAGGACCCGGACACAGGGTCGTCACGCTGACTCCGCTTCCTTCCAATTCTTCCGCTAACGCTTCGGAGAAATAGAGCACGAATGCTTTGCTCGCATAATACGTCGCCATCAGCGGCCCGGGTTGAAAGGCAGCAGTAGAAGCCACATTGAGTATTCTCCCGTGCTTGCGTTTAATCATCTCGGGAAGAAAAGCCCGCGTCAGCTGGGTGAGCGCGTCCATGTTGACGTGCATCATTTCCGCTTGCACATTCCATTCAATTTGATCAAATTTTCCATAGGTAGCAAAACCCGCATTATTTACTAAAATATCGACTTTCTTTTTTCTCGTACGAATCGTTTTTTCGATGTGCGTTACGGCGCTCGGTTTTGAAAGATCGGACACAATAGTTTCAACGGGAACCCCGTATTCTTTTTCGAACTGATTGGCAAGAGCGCGCAGGCGTTGTGCCCCGCGCCCTACAAGAATGAGTTCATTTCCATTTTTGGCAAAGCAGATGGCCAATTCAAGTCCGATTCCTGAAGTAGGTCCTGTGATGAGAACGGTTTCCATTTTCTAAATACGAGTTCGTCTATTAAATAGGTTTAGCCATTTCCCACATCACCCATTCGGTGTCGGCGTTGGCTTCGAACACTAATTCTTTTTCATCGACTACTTTAGCCGCATCCCGTGACGAGAGGGGGTTTCCATTCACGCGCATTTCCCCTTCCAGCAGCATCACGTAGGCGTATTTTCCTTTCATTTTATGCGTTATTTTTTTTCCTTTTTCAAGTCGCGAAATGTAGAACGTCGCGTCTTGATTAATTTTCATTGCACCCTTTTTTTCAGGATCGATGACCGGCAGCAATTGATTCAATCGTTCGTTCTTTGAAAACGCCTTCTGCTCCCACGAGGGAGAAAGTCCTTGTTTAGAGGGGTGGAGCCACATCTGCACCAGTCGCACGGGTTCTTTTTTCGACGCATTAAATTCCGCGTGCACGATTCCGGTTCCCGCACT
>CAYHJZ010000025.1:0-12256 GCA_964357115.1 uncultured archaeon
TCGAAATACCCCTTTTTTACGAGAAGAAGTGACGCGCGTCAAACAGTTTTATAAGCGTTTTCTAGAACTCTTTGATATTCTGAGGTTGCTTGCACTGTCCGGTTAACGTTTATCGTGGGGGAAACATTTTTTTTGTTTTTAAAACGGCAATTTTGCCGTCCCTTTATTGGCCGGGAGCGCGAGCGCACGGAGCGGTCACTATGCTCAAGTCCATCGCCGAACACCACTTAGTCCCCCAACACGAAGTCGTACAGAAAGAAGACGCACACGCGCTTCTCAAACAATTTGGTCTCGATTACGACAAACTTCCTCGCATTCTTCTTGACGATCCCATGGTGGCTGAACTCAAAGCCAGCGTGGGCGATGTCATTCGCATTACTCGAGACTCCCCCGTGGCGGGAGAAACTATTTACTATCGGAGAGTGGTGCACGCATGACTAAATCCTGGGAAAATTACACGCTCTTAGAATCATGGTTCAAATCCCGCAACTTTGCGCAGATGAACATTGACTCGTACAACCAATTCGTCGACGACCGATTGCACGAAATTGTGAACGAGAACAAAACTATTACCCCGAAAATTGAAGAAGTGCGGATTGAACTCGAAGACATTGAAGTCCTCAAACCCCGCATCATTGAAGCGGATGGAAGCCCGAGAAATGATTTTTATCCGATGGAAGCCCGTATCCGAAACCGAACGTACTCCGCTCCCTTATTTTTGACCATGCGCTTATTGCGACGCGACGTGGAACAAGACGTGAAGAAAACCTACATTGGGGAACTTCCCGTCATGCTCAAATCCAAACTCTGCCACCTCCAAGGAAAAACAGGGGAAGAACTCATCAGCATGGGAGAAGACCCCATGGACTTCGGCGGATACTTTGTGATCAACGGAAGCGAAAAAGCCCTCACCGCGCAAGAAGTCCTCGCCTCGGACCGCATTCTTATCACGGAAGCCACGGGAGACAAATTCTCGGCTGAAGTTATCTCGACCAAAGGTGCATTCAAAGGACGCGTACGTGTTACGCGAGCCAAAGATGGATTGTTGAGCGTCACGTTCCCCGCCTCGCCGAGAAAACTCCGCTTGTTCGCGTTGCTCAAAGCGTTGGGACTCAAGAATGAAGAAATCCTCGGCGCCTTCCCCGACATTCCCGAAATCATGAATGATATTCTCATCAACATGGAAGCCGATGACGTTCAAAACGAAGAAGACGCACTCGACCGCATTGGTAAATACGTGGCCCCCGGACAAGTTATTGATTATCGTCTTCGCCGCGCGAAAGAAGTCATCGACGCCTTCTTGCTGCCGCACATCGGAGACGCTCCCGAAGACCGGAGAGCGAAAGCCTACTACTTAGCTACTATGGCCACGCGCGCGGTTGAACGCGCGATCGGATTGCGCGGACAAGACGACAAAGACCACTACGGAAACAAACGATTGGAATTGGGCGGAAAGCTCATGGAACACTTGTTCCGACACTCGTTCAAATATTTCATCAAAGACCTCACCTTCCAAATTGACCGAACGGTGACCCGACGACGAAAACTCAACATTTCTACAGTTGTGCGACCCGGCGCAGTAACAGAACGTATCCTCTTCGGAATGAGCACCGGAAACTGGATCGGACGCAGTACCGGAGTCTCGCGATTCATGGACCGCGTCAACTACTTGGGTCCCCTCACGGAATTCCGAAAGGTCAAATCCCCGTTGAATAAGAACCGCGAACTCTACGAAGCGCGTGATGTTCACGGAACGCACTGGGGAAGACTCTGCTGCATTGAAACACCGGATGGACCGCAGTGTGGACTCGTAAAGAACCTCGGACTCTTCTCCGAAGTCACGCAAGAAGTCAATCCCACGCCCGTGGAGAAACTACTCAAGGAGATGGACGTCTACCTCAAGTAGTATTACTTTTAGGAACGAGACACCCCAACTGGAGGCGAAAAAAACATGGCGGCACGCGAAGGAAAAGTATTTGTTAATGGAAAACTGGTGGGTTTTCACAAGGACATTCAACAGTTGACCAAAGATCTCATCGCGAAGCGCCGAACCGGAAAAATAGATCCGCACGTGAACATCGCCCTCCACGATGACATTCGCGAACTCTACGTGAACACGGACTCCGGACGCGTACAACGACCCGTCGTTGTTGTCGAGAATGGAAAATCCCGCATCACGAAAGAAACCATCAAACAAGTCAAAGATGGAAAACTCACGTGGAACGACCTCGTGAACCAGGGATACGTGGAATACTTAGACTCGGAAGAAGAAGAATCGACCAACATTGCGTTGCGAGAAGAAGACATTAACGCTCGAACCACGCACATGGAAATCAACCCGCTGGGAATCTTCTCCATCATTAGTTCGATGATTCCTTTCCTCGAACACAACTTGGCAGGAAAAACACTGCACGGAGCCAAAGTGTTCAAACAAGCGCTTGGACTTCCGGCCGTCAACTACAATTTGCGCACGGACACGGAATCGTATTTGCTTTACTACCCGCAACGCGAACTCGTGCGAACTAAAACACTGGACTTCCTCAACACGGACCAGCGACCCATGATTCAAAACTTTGTAGTGGCCATCATGCCCTACATGGGATTCAATGTTCTCGATGCCGTTGTGCTCAACCGCGGATCGGTAGAACGCGGACTCGGAAGAGCCGCGTACTTTAGAAATTACGAAAGCGAAGAAACCCGCTACCCGGGTGGACAGATCGATAAATTCGAAATTCCCAACGAAGAAGCGGTGGGACACTTGGGGGAAGAACAATACAAGAAACTCGGCGCCGACGGAATGGCCGAACTGGAAACGTACGTGAACGAACGCGACGTGATTATTGGAAAAACCTCTCCGCCGCGATTCTTAGAAGAAATCACCGAGTTTGGAGTGATTCAAGAAAAACGACGCGAAGCCTCCTTGTTCCCCCGAAAAGGAAAACCCGGACACATTGACCGTGTGGTTATTACGGAAGGAACTTCCGGAGCCCGCATTGCTAAAGTGAAAGTGCGCTCCAACATGATCCCCGAGCCCGGCGACAAATACGCATCGAAGCACGGACAAAAAGGAGTCATTGGCGCCATCATCGCGGAAGAAGACATGCCTTTTACGGAAAGCGGAATCAAACCCGATTTGATCCTCAACCCGCACGCGATTCCGACACGAATGACGATTGGACACATGCTCGAAATGCTTACGGGGAAGAGCGCCGCAATCTCCGGAAAACTCGTGGACGGAACCCCGTTCAACGAAGCTCCCGTGGATGACGCAAAGAAAATCCTCCTCGATGCCGGCTTCCGACCAGACGGAAAAGAAGCCTTCTACGACGGACGAACCGGAAAGAAACTCGAAGGAGAAATCTTCACCGGTGTCATTGCGTACCGACGCTTGTTCCACATGGTCTCGCACAAATTGCAAGCCCGATCCCGCTGACCCGTGCAAGTGCTCACGCGACAACCCACCGAAGGAAAAGAGAAAGAAGGTGGACTGCGCTTCGGAGAAATGGAAGGCGAAACGCTCGTCGGACACGGTGCCGCCATGCTCCTGCAGGAAAAATTCATCGACGACTCGGACAAAGTTACCGAGCTCGTGTGTGAAAACTGCGGAGTCATCGCCGTGAATGATCAGATTCGAAAGAAACGATTCTGCCCCATGTGCGAAAACAGTGCTGTTTACCCGGTGCAAATGTCGTACGGATTCAAATTATTGCTCGACGAACTCAAAGCCCTTGGCATTTACCCCAAGATGCGCTTGATGGACAAGGCGTAGGAAAAAAGGAGGAAAAACCATGTTAATGAAAAAAATCCACTCCATTGAATTCGGCATCCTGTCCCCGGAACAAATCCGACGCATGTCCTCTATCGAAATTAAGAGCCCCGAAACCTACGACAAAGATGGATACCCCATGGAAGGCGGACTCATGGACCCGCACCTCGGTGTCATCAATCCCTCCTTACGTTGTAAAACCTGCGGACAAAAAATGAAACAGTGTCCCGGACACTTCGGCTCGTTGGAAATGATCCGACCGGTCACGCACCCCAAGTTTTCGCACAAACTCGAAGAACTCTTGCACGCGACGTGTCAAGAATGCGGAAAAATCGCGCTCAAAGAAGAAGCTCTCACCGAATTCAAGAGCGATGTACAAACCATGGTGAAAGAAGACGCCGTGAAAATCCTCGTCAAAAAAGCCAAAACGAAAAAGAAATGCCCGCACTGTAACGCGACGCGACTCGAAATACTTTTGGACAAGCCGACCAACTTCTACATCGACAAGGACCGCTTATACCCTTCTCAAATCAGAGAATGGGTGGAAAAAATTCCCGAAGACGAACTCGAAATATTCGGATACAAAACCAACGGACTCCGACCGGAATGGTTCATCCTCACCACGCTGCAAGTACCCCCCATCACGATTCGACCCAGCATCACGCTCGAATCCGGAATCAAATCCGAAGACGATTTGACGCACAAACTCGTGGATGTTATTCGAATCAACTTACGATTAAAGGACAACATTGACGCGGGAGCGCCGCAGCTCATTATTGAAGACTTGTGGGACTTGCTCCAGTACCACGTCACCACGTACTTCGACAACGACACGGCCGGTGTCCCCCCTGCGAAACACCGCTCGGGACGAAGTCTCCGAACGCTCGTGCAACGATTGAAAGGAAAAAAGGGACGATTCCGCTACAACCTTACGGGAAAGCGAGTCAACTACGCGGCGCGAAGCACGATTATCCCCGACCCCTACTTGTCGATTAACCAAGTTGGTGTCCCCGAACTCATCGCCAAAAACCTGACGATTCCGGAACAAGTCACCGAATGGAACATGGAAGAAGTCAAAAAACTCATCAAGAAAGGAGACGCCGTCGTCTACGTCACCAAGCCTAACGGACTCCGAAAGAAAGTGGGAGACCTCAACAAGAAAGAAGTCATCGAAGAACTTGAAGTTGGAAGCAAGGTCGAACGAACCCTGCAAGACGGCGACATTGTATTATTCAACCGACAACCCTCCTTACATCGACTTTCGATGCTTGCGCACGAAGTCAAAGTCGTTCAGGGAAAAGCCATTCGAATGAACCCGATGGTATGTAAACCCTACAACGCGGACTTCGATGGAGACGAAATGAACTTGCACGTGCCGCAGACACAAGAAGGATTATCGGAAGCCCGCGAACTCATGTTTGTGGAGAACCAAATTATTTCCCCTCGAAACGGAAACCCCGTGATTGGGGGACAAGAAGATGACATGACTGGACTCTTCGTCCTCACGATGAACCAGACCGAGTTCACGAGAGAAGAAGCCATGCACTTCCTCTTCAAAATTGGAATCACCGAACTTCCCGAACCGGATCGTGGAAAGAAATACTCGGGAAAACTCATCTACTCGATGACCCTGCCTAAGGATTTCAACGTGGAATTCTCCAACAACGCGGCCAAGTTGCTGAAACAAGCCAAGGTTAGCGAAGAAGGAAACGAGGAACTCTACAAAGAAACCCGCGTCATCATTGAAGACGGACGACTCAAGCAAGGAATCGTGGATTCTTCGCCCGCCGTCATCGAAAGCCTCGTGCGAAACTATCCTGCGCATGACATCGAACAATACTATTCGAAAATGACGCGACTCACGCACGAATTCCTCATGCTGAAAGGAATCACCATCAGCATCGCCGAATTCGAAAACACGCCCGAATTAGAAGAAGTGAGAATGCGCGCGATTGAAGAAGAGCACAACGAAGGAATGGAACTCGCCAAGAAATTCGCCGAAGGAAAACTCGAAGCGATTCCTGGAAGAACGGTGGAAGAATCCTTCGAACTCATGATGGTGCGACTCGGAATGAACACCAAGAACAAGGTTCAGTCTCAACTCGCGAAGCACAAGCTCGACAAGTTGTTCAACGCCGAACGACCCACGCTCGACACGATGCCCATTATTGTATCGGGTGGACGCGGAAGCATGTTGAACATCACCAACCTCTCCGGTGTCTACGGACAAATCAACGTGAGAACGGGACGACCTAAGAAAGGATTCACGAACCGACTCATTACGTTGAACGAGAAGAACGACCCCCGACCCGAATCGGGAGTATTTGTCGGAAGCAACTTCCTCACGGGAATGAACCCGAAGGAATACTTCATGCACTCCATGGGTGGACGACAGGGTGAAGTGGACACGGGTGTTGCGACTAAAGTATCGGGATACTTGTACCGCCGACTCGCGAACAGCTTGAAGGACCTCCACGTCGCCAACGACGAAACGGTACGAACGGCCAACCAAGACATTGTGCAATTCCGCTACGGTGAAGATGGTATCTTCCCCGGCCGAACCAGCGGAGGAAAATTCGCTGACATGGAAGAAATCATTCGAGACATGAAACGAAAAGAAAAAAAGAAGGGAAAAAATTAATTCAAAAAAACGGAGGAATGTGCGATGAAGAACGAAACCACCCCTACTGAAAATTTTGATGCCACGCAACACGCTCAAGAAGTCGAGTTCGTGGATCACATCTCAGAAAAAGGAGTTCCGAAACGCGCGTACGAAGACGCGCAACGCCTCTCCCTCGAAATGAACCTCACGGATGATCAATTCGATTACCTCGTGAAAGAACTCCAAAAACGATACCAGCACGCCAAAACCGAAGCCGGAGAAGCGGTTGGAATCATTGCCGCGCAATCCTTAGGTGAACCGGCTACTCAGCTTACATTGCGAACCAAACACTACGCAGGAGCGGCGGAAGTTTCTGTTGGGAGTGGAATTCAACGCGTGGAAGAAATTGTGGACGGACGAAGCAAAGCCAAATACCCCACAATGACGATTTACTTCTCGGAAGCCGAACTTCGATCCGATAAAGAAAAAGCCCGCATCTTCGCCGCCTCGCTCGTGGACTTGCGACTCAGCGACGTCGTCAAAATTAAGGAAAATTATCAAAGCAAAAGCTTCGAAATCCGACCCAACGATCACGAAATGAAAGATAAGGGATTGGAAGCCGACGCGTTACTCAAAAAAATCGCGGACAAAATTAAACTCAAGCACGCGCCCCTCAAAGATGGAGGATACCGATTCGATTTAGGCGACGCCCCCATTCACAAGATGAGAAAATCGCTCATCAAACTCTTACAAACGCGCCTTCAAGGAGTACGCGGCATCCAAAAAGCCATTGTCTTTGAAGAAAACGGAGAATTCATTGTCAAAACCTCCGGAAGCAACCTCAAGAGCATGTTCAAAATGAAAGAAGTCGATGGCGTGCGCACCACGACGAACGATGTGAAAGAAATATCCAAAGTTTTAGGTGTCGAAGCCGGACGCGCCGCGGTAGCGTACGAACTCCACAAAGTTTTGAAAGAAAACGGAATTGGCGTGGACCAGCGACACATCTTGTTGCTCTCTGACATGATGACGTTCGACGGAGAAATTCGAGGAATTGTGCGAACCGGAATCACGCGAAAGAAATCCTCTCCTTTTGCGAGAGCTTCCTTCGAAGAAACGTCCAAGCACTTATTGGACGCCGCCTTCACCGGAGAAATCGAAAACCTCCGAGGAGTGGTGGAGAACATTATTGTGGGACAACCCATCAAAGTCGGAACCGGTGTGGTTGACCTCGTGATGAAAATAAACCGATAAAAAAACGGTTTATTTCATCATTCCCAATACTTTTTCTAACACGATAGGTAATTCTTTACACGCATCAAACTGCGTGTAGTGTCCTTTTTCTTTTTCCACCCGCGTCTCTGCATTCAATTTTTGTTTGAAAACTTTTTCCTCCTCGACGAAGACAAAGGCATCGTTGTCGGAGAATAAGCAAAAGAATTTCTTCGCATGCGCCTTAGCTGCATCCCACGGCAACGGCATCTCCAACCACGGGCGCGCCACGACACGATCCGCTTCGCTATCGAACGATTCTTCCTTCAAGCGTGTCCACGGCGCTACTAAAACGACGCCGCCCGCTACTCCGTGATTGGGAACATGCGCCAAGTATCGAAGCACGGCTTGACACCCAATCGAATGCGCGACAAAAAAAGTATTCTCATCCACCACTCCCGCGACACGCGCAATCGCACCCATCCACGCGTGCATGTTCGGCGTATCCGGATCCGGCATGGAAGGAATCACGACCTCGTGTCCTCGAGACTCTAACTCGCGCTTTAGCCACGGGTACCAATCGGCTCCCGGGCTTCCTTGCCAACGGTGAATAAGGATGACGCGACTCATCCTTTTCTCAAGCGCCTCACTCGTATAAATGCGTTCCTGGAGGGCTGATTTATATTCCTTTTCCCAGAGAAATCATTTATTGGTCTACCAAAGAACGAATGTTCTGAAGGTAGTCCCTCGTTACCGCCGCACGAAAGCGGCGCCATGAGAAGCTATCCCAGGAGGAAGCGGAGTATGGACACCCCTACAGCAGGAAAGGAAATTCGTCGTGCCGTTGACACGGGAAAAGTTATTTTCGGCGTTAAAGAAAGCGCTCACGCCCTACGACACGGAGACGGAATGCTCCTCGTCATGGCTCAAAACACGCCGAGCGAAGCCAAAGAAACGCTCGCGCATCTATCACAATTATCTGAAATCCCCCTCTACATTTACGAGGGAACCGGAATGGACCTTGGAAACGTCTGCGGAAAACCCTACGTGGTCTCCACGCTTTTAGTGGAAGACGCAGGAAAATCCAAAGTTATGGACGTTTTACTCGTGTCCACAGAAGAAAAAACCACCCAAAAGGGCAAAAAAAAGGGTTCTCGTTGAATCTTTTATAAGCCTTACTTTGGAGAACATGTACGATCAGGTGACGAAAATTGGCTAGAGGAGAATTCGCAGCACGACAATTGGAAGACAAGCGCAAAAAGTGGCGGATGAAAGATCCGTACCACAAGCGCCGTGTCCTCCGACTCCGAGAAAAGCACGACCCTTTAGAAGGAAGTCCGCAGGCGAAAGCCATTGTGTTATCCAAACGCGGAGTCACCCAAAAACAGCCGCACTCCGGAATCATGAAGTGTGTGCGTGTCCAGCTCATCAAGAATGGAACGCAAGTGACGGCATTCTGTCCCCGAGACGGTGCCATTAAGTTCTGGGTTGAACACGACGAAGTGAGGATTGAAGGTATTGGTGGATCCCAGGGTGGACCGTACGGTTCGCAGTGGGGAGTCAAATACCGCGTGACGCACGTGAACGGTCAAAGCCTCGAAATGTTGCGCACAGGAAAGAAGGACAAGGTCAAGCGATAGTTGAGTTGATTGAAACATGGAAACAAAACTTTTTGGAAAATGGGACACGACGGGAATCCAATTTAGGGATCAGACACTCGTCCGACAAATCAGCTTGTCGCCGAGAATCATCCCGCACTCCTTCGGAAAAGGAGCGTTGCGCGCATTCCAGAAAGAAAAACTCAACGTCGTGGAACGACTCATCAACAAGATCATGCGCTCCGGACAAGGAAAGCGAAAGCTCAGCGGTAAATACATTCGCGGTCGAGGAAGCTGCGGAAAGAAAATCCAAGCCATGCGCATCGTGCAAACCGCATTTGACATTATTCACGCTCAAACCAAAGAAAACCCCGTGCAGGTTTTGATTAGCGCGATTGAAAACACGGCTCCGCGCGAAGACATTACTCGCTTGAAGAAAGGCGGAGTCGCGTACTCCCAAGCTGTGGATGTTTCGCCCTTGAAACGCGTGGACGAATCACTCAAGAATTTGGCCTTATCGGGATTCTACGGTAGCTTCAACAACAACACGAGCGCCGCCGAAGCCTTGGCGAAAGAACTCATTCAGGCCAGCAAAGAAGACAACAACAGTATGTCCGTGAAGCGCCGAAACGAAGTCGAACGCGTCGCTCTTGCCTCTCGATAAAGGCGAAGCGTTTTATTTCCGAGAAAGTCTATTCCACCATGCCTTCTCCTGGAGCGCATGGAAAGAACTATCTCTCCAATCGGCAGCGTCAAATCAACGCTACTATTCCAACGCTGTCTCGACCTCCGACGTATCTTCGAATTGATCCGACCAATCCTCTTCATCGCATCTGGGGGAGTATTCAAACCCACGACGCCGTTCAAGAAGGATTGTTAGAAGTGAAACGCATTCCTGCTACTCCTACGCGAGCGGACTACGATTCACTGGTGTTCTCTCCGAAAGGACTTCTTCTTGTTCTCCAAGCTAACGGAATTCCATCTAATCCCAAACGAATGAGACACGACACTTTCAGCAAATGGGAGGGAAGAATCATCTCTATCATTCGTGCTAGTGGAAAAAGAACTAAGTACGATGTGCGCGAACAACTCAAGGAAGAAATCGCAGCGGTCGAAAAAAACATTCAAGATTGCGAAAAATTATCCAAACCTAAAGATCCTAAACGCGTGCGACAAATTAGAAAATATTTCTTGCGACTCCAATACTATCACTACACTCTCCAAAAAATACTGGATCACTACTAGGATCGCGTGTTCAAGAAAAAATAGCTCAAGGATCAAATATAAACTTCAAAAATCACCTTATTTTCAATGGTTACTCCAAAAAGACATCCGCGTCCCATTCGAAAACCGCTAAAACTTTACCCTAAACTCTCTGCAGGGTTTAGGCGAAAAGAAACCGACGAAATTGAACAACTCAATCAATTGATTGAGCATGGCACCATAAGAAAAGTTGGATCTGCGCACTATCTTACCGTTTCCGGATTTTTCAAACTTCTCCCGCATGTTTCGCGTGTTCCGAACTGGGGAAGCCTAGTCCACAAATCTCCCTTTCGCACGCGGGAGCTCACCAATAAGCAAAAAAAAGAATGGATTCGACTTTTTCAAGAATGGACTAAGAACGATCCCGCTGCCCCCACTCCTAAAATAATACTCCCTCGTTCTACTCAAAGTCAAAAAGCCCTCGCCCTCGCACAAAAAATAGTCGAGCGGAGAAACCCGTTGTTTCAATCCTACTTGCGTGCCAAAGGAGAAATGAAAAGAATCTCCGAGTCCTCCAAAGTAGACCCTGAGGAATTGGAGGCTGTGGCTGCCTACGTTCGACAAACGGAACGATTGGTTATTTTCTTCGATCAAGTCGTCCATGATCTTCGTTACGGGGATGCCGCCGCTCTATTAGATTAGTTCCAGCTTTCCCCCACGCGTTTAAAAACATTCTACCGGCCTCTACCTATAGAAACTACTGCTTGAGCGTGATACTACAATGGGTCGAAAAGAAGAAATGGCATCAGCCGCACAAAAACTCATGGGTGGACAAGTTGACGTCCGAAACCTCGGAATCGTTGCCCACATCGATCACGGAAAGACGACCCTCTCCGACAACCTGATTGCGGCGGCCGGACTCATCAACAAAGAGCTCGCAGGAAAACAACAGTTCATGGATTTTGAAGACCAGGAACAAGAACGCGGAATTACGATTAACGCGGCGAACATCTCGCTCGTTCCTACTGTGTTAGGAAAACAATATTTGCTCAACCTCATCGACACACCCGGGCACGTGGACTTTGGTGGAGAAGTTATCCGAGCCATGCGCGCCGTGGACGGAGTCATTCTCGTCGTGGACGCAGTGGAAGGAGTCATGCCTCAAACGGAAACGGTCATTCGACAAGCGCTCAAAGAAAACGTGAAACCCACGTTGTTCATCAACAAAGTCGACCGACTCATCAACGAACTCCAAGTGGATGAAGTGGAAATGCAAAAACGATTTGTGAAAACCATCACGCACGTCAACAACCTTATTCGAAAGAATGTGCCGGAAGGAAAGAAATGGGAAGTCGATCCGAGCATTGGAAGCGTTGCCTTCGGAAGTGCGTACAACCACTGGGCCGTGTCCACGAAAAGTATGGCACGAACCGGAATCAACTTCAAGAAAGTGTACGAATGGATGAAAAGCGATCAACAAAAAGAAATCGCTGCTAAATCCCCGCTCGAAGACACGATCTTCGAAATGGCCGTGACGCACTTGCCCAGTCCGATTGAAGCTCAAAAATACCGAACCGCGGTCATTTGGTCCGGAGATAAAGAAAGCCCTGTTGGAAAAAGCATGCTCACGTGCGACCAAAATGGGGAAGTCGCCATGATGGTGACGGACGTTTCGGTGGATCCGCACGCGGGAGACATTGCAACCGGACGCGTGTATTCGGGAACACTCAAGAAAGGAGTGCGCGTCAAACTCATTGGTGCCCAGAAGGACGCCACGATTAACCGTGTGGGAGTCTACATGGGACCCGAATTCGTGGAAGTTGAATCCATTCCTGCAGGAAGTATTGGAGCGATTGTGGGACTCCGCGAAGCGTA
>CAYHJZ010000026.1:0-12243 GCA_964357115.1 uncultured archaeon
AACCGGCTCTGCCGTCATGGTAGGTCGAAATGGTTTCATTTGGGTGAACGGTGGAAACGAAACCGTGGCAGTGGAATCCATTCGCCGCATCGAAACGTACGCGCACGCCGAGAATCTCACGCACGACATTCAATGCTTCTTAGCCGCTAAAACGGGCAGCGGAATGCCCCACACGGAAGGCCCGAGTAATGAGGACGCGTTCGGCGGACCTTTTTCCAGCGATCGCGGTTCTCGCTTCAACGATCGCGGCGGCCGAGGAGGCGGATTCAATTCTCGCCCTCGCGGTGACTTTCGCGGTCGACCCGACAGTCGTGGTTTCGCTCCTCGAAACAATTTCAGAAGCAACGATCGCGGCTTCCCTCCTCGCGATGGGTTTCGCAACGATCGTGGAGATCGCGGCGCCAGTCGAGGAAGTTTTGCTCCTCGTCCCGAAGGAATGAATCGCGGAGATCGTGGAGATCGCGGCGACCGAAGTGGTTTCGCTCCCCGTCCCCGTTTCTCCAACAATCGTCCTCGTCCTGATAATTTTAGAATGAATCCCCGCTTCGGTGCACAATTTGATGCTCCCGATCGCTCGGTGGAACGCAAGAAGCGTTTTCCTCGAGACGATACGCGTATTCGCGGAGATGAGGATCCTTCCTTCGAATAAAAAATGAAGAAGGGCGAGAGAAAAAAATTCTCTCGTTCATTTTATCAAGACAGGAAAAAGATAAAAAGCATAAAAAAATATGAAAAAAAATCAAACACAAAAGAAACCGATACACTATACTGCAGGTGAAAAAAACATGGCAAAAGATACCAAAGAAGCAAAGACGAAAAAGCCCACCGACAAATCGTTCTGGGTGGATTCGAAAGGAAAGCGAATCGACGGGAGAAGCGTTCACGACGTTCGCCCCATTAAGATTCAAGCCGGCGTTCTTCCGAACGCGGATGGTTCGTGTTATTTAGAGTGGGGCCAGAACAAAGTTCTCGTCTCCGTCAACGGTCCTCGAGAAGTGTTGCCGAAACACCAGGCCAATCCCTACAAGGCGATCGTACGTTATTCGTACCGAATGGCCTCCTTCTCGGTCACCGAGCGAAAAAATCCTCGCCCTGGTCGTCGAGAGAGTGAAATTTCCAAAGTTTCCGGAGAAGCCTTAGAACGCGCCATCTTCTTGGAACGCTTTCCCAACACGGCGATTGACATTTTTGTCGAAGTGTTAGACGCTAACGCCGGGACACGCATCGCGTGCCTCACTGCGGCTTCCGTGGCCGTAGCCGACGCCGGTATTCCCATGCGCGACATGGTTTCCGGTATCACCGTGGGTCGCGCCGACGGACACATGGTGGTGGATTTGAACAAGCACGAGGAAGATGCCGCGGATGCCGTGGATCTTGCCGCCGCTTTCCTTCCTAATTCCAAGGAAGTGGTTCTCTTGCAAATGGATGGAGAAATTTCCAAGGAAGAATTTTCGGAACTCCTGAAACTTGCTCAAGATCACGTCGGAAAAATCTACGACGCTCAAAAGCAGGCGCTCAAGGAATCCATTTCGAACCGAAAGCCCGAAATGGTGGATGGAATGGAAGCATTCTACAACCAATCTCCCGCCGACGCTTCCGAGTCTTCGGATGAAGAGCACGTCTCCTTGAAGACGAAAGACCCGTTGTCGTTTGGTGAAGGCGACTATGTGGAAGAAGAAAATAACGACGCAGATTTCACAAATGATTCTGCCGAAGAGAAGGAGTAGAGGTGAATGAAACATGGTTCAACTAGATATTTTAACTGAATTACAACGAACAAAAGTCATTGAGAAAATTCGCGAGGGAAATCGTATTTCCAATCGTGCGTTTGACGCGTACCGAAACATCGAAGTCCTTACGAACGTGAGCGAGAACGCCAATGGTTCCGCGCGCGTACGTTTAGGAAAAACCGACGTGATTGCGGGAACTAAATTTGTTATCGGAACTCCGTTTCCGGACACGCCGGACGAAGGAAGCATTGCCGTGGGCGCTGAGCTCACGCCGCTCGCCTCTCCCTTGTACGAAGTCGGCCCCCCCTCTTCGGCGGAAATTGAATTATCCCGCGTCGTGGATCGCGGCATTCGCGAGAGTCACTGTATCGACTTGAAAGCGCTCTGCCTAGTCCCGAAGGAAAAGGTTTTGTCGCTCTACATCGACATCTACGCGCTCAACGATGATGGCAACATGCTCGATGCGGCCTCCATGGCGGCACTCGTCGCGCTCAACCAGACGCGCCTCTCCAAAATAGAGGATGGCGAGCTCATTCACGGAGAATACTCCGGCATGCTCTCCATGGCCAATCAACCCTTGTTGATCACCACAGCTAAAATAGGCGACCAATTGGTTTCAGACACCGACTTAGGGGAGGAAAAGGCCCAATTTGCCCGCTTCTCTTTCGGTCACACCGAGAAGAACGTCCTCACTGCCTTTCAAAAAGGGGGTTCAGGCTCCTTCACCTCGTCCGAGTTCGAACGAATGGTCGAAACCGGTCTCAAGAATGGAAAACTCATCCGGAAGGCCCTCAAGGTCTAGGATAGAGGCATCCCCCTCGACAAAGTTTGGTTTATAAGCATTTGTCGGGGGATTTCTTGAATAACACACCCAAAAATGGGGCGATTTAAGCATGGCATCCACTACACGAAAAGATACAAAACCCCACGGCGGACGATTCGGAGCCCGATACGGTGTCTCGATCAAGAAACGATTTTTTAACATTGAAAACAAGCAGCGCCTCAACCACGTATGCCCTCGCTGCGGCTTCGCTAAAGTCAAACGAATTTCCACTGGAATTTTCGCTTGCAAAAAATGCGATCGCACGTATGCCGGAGGAGCCTATTATCCTCAAACCCTCACCGGTGGAATTATTTCCAAAATGGTGACGCAGCGCGCATTCAATGCATCGATGCTCGATGACATTCGCACTGCTGCCGACATGACTCCAGATGTCGCGGAAGTTATTCCTTCTCTGGAAGATGTTTCCTCTGATGAAGAAACCATTGAACGATTAACTTCGGGTAAAAGTAAAGGCAAGCCCGCGAAGAAAGAAAAGAAATCCAAAAAATCAAACGCTCGCGAAGCGGTGTCGGATGACGAACCCGCTCCGGTGCAGGACGAGGAGTAACTGCTCATGTACAAGTGCAACAAGTGCCTCCAAGAGTTCGACGCACTCCCTATCGGTTTAGTTCGCTGCCCCAATTGCGGTAACAAAATTTTCTACAAGACCCGCGCGCCGATTGAGAAACGCGTGCTGGCCCGATAATGGGATTTCCCATGCCCACGCGCACGGTCTCGATCTCATTTCCCTCGGCGTTCATCGCCCATGCCGCCTTCGAATCCTTGTCTCTTGAAACGGGTCAATGGCACGAGAAGAAAGCCCAAACCCGTGCATGGGTGAAAGACAATGAAGTTCGTTTTACAATTGTGGGGGAAACCGACGCGGCGCTGGCTGCGTCTTCCGCGCAGTATGAAAAAATGGCTCAGTATTTGAAAAAATTGGTTTGAAAAGGAGTGGATTCAACTATGGCAGATGATATTCGACAAAAAATTGCATCATTCGAACAACAGCGACAAACCCTCATGGCCGTGAGCATGCAGAAGCAACAGCTCGAAGCCAGCGTGAATGGATTGACGCGCTCGCTCGAAGAAATAGAAAAAACTTCCGAGTCTACCGTTTTCAAGGCCGCGGGACCCATTTTAGTTCAACGCGACAAGAACGAAGTCAAGAAAGAACTCGAAGACCTCAAAGAAACCCAGTCCCTTCGCTTGAAGACAATGGAGAAGCAAGAGAAATCGCTCGTCGACAAACTCAATGTCCTCCGCACCGAAATCGAGGCCAACGTCCCGATGCCGACTTCCTCGGCTCCTTCTCGAAAGAGTGGCGAAAACACTATCGTTAAATCCTCCAAGAAAGAATAACCCCTCATGCCGGGCGAATCCCTACTCTTGGAGACCCTTCCCCCTCTTCTTCAGGGGAAGCGCGTCCTCTTTCTTTCTCACGCGCGCCCCGATCTCGATACTCTTTCTTCCGGAATGGCACTCTCGCATCTTTTTTCCTCTCTCGCCCACACCACGTGGGGTGTTTCCTCGCCGCTGGATGCGTTACACGAAAAGCAGCTCCATTTCTTTTCCACTCTTCCTTCTCTCATTTCTTCCCTGCACGATTTTGACATCGTAGTATGTGTCGATTTTCGTTCTCCTGAACAAGCCGGTCCTCTCTCCGCGTCATTGAAAACATTTTCAGGAAAAGTAATTATCTTCGATCACCACTCTCCTTCTCCGAACGCATTTTCTCGTGATGTGGTTTCCTTCATTCATTCCGATGAAGTCGCCACGGCACAAATGGTCGCCGAACTCGCGCTCTCGCTTCATCACGCATGGTCTCCCGCCATCGCAAGTGCACTCGCCGCCGGAATTATTGCCGACTCCGCTCGTTTCATGGTAGCGAATCCCCGAACGTTTTTCGTTTTCGATTCGTTGCTCCGCGTCAGTGGTAAAACCTACGAAGAACTCTTCTCGCTCGCCGCGCCCGTTCCTCCCGTCTCCAATCGTGTGGGTATTTTTCACGCGCTCAAGCACGCTACCTTTGTCTCGATTGACGACCACCTCTTGGGTTCGATGATTCATTCCCATCAAAGCAGCTGGGTCGCGAGCGCCCTCATTCAAATGGGTTGCGACATCGGTCTCAGCATCTCGTATTCCCCCGAACGCGTCTACACTTCGATTCGCCTCTCCAACACCTTTCACCACGACCTCGACTTTGATGCGACGCGCGTCTTCTCTCGCATCGCTTCCCAACATGAAGGAACCACCGGCGGCCACCCTCGCGCGGCACAACTCAATCTCCCTCCCTACTTCTCTGAGCAAATGATTCTCGACTCCATTCTCCAAGAATGGTTGCGTCTCGCCAAGAAAAAGAATCCCCACGCACGAATCAAGGTTCACTAACTCGGCTTTTTTCCAAAAACCCGGGAAAAAGGAAATCGGGTTCCTTGAAGGAACCCCATATTAATCAAAATTCAAAACGAATTTCAAAAAAAAGAATTTTCCAAAACCCTTGGAAAATCACTGCACGTAAATAATATTCTTCCCTTCCTTGAATTTGGTTCGTTTTGATTTCTTAATCAAATAGTGAATCGTACTCTTGGGCACTTTCGTCTTCTCACTAATCTTCCTCACGCTCAAAAAGTCTTTCCTCAATTCAGAAATCTGTCGAATGGTTTCCAAATCCAAACTCAATGCTCTCCCTGCACGATGCACGCGAGAAAGCCCAATTCCCTTTTCCTTAAACAGCGCCTTCGTTTCATCCGTGAGTCGCTTCTCCACTGAGGGACTCGCGCCCACTTCTCTAAGATGAGGGCATCGACTCAAGAGCGCGCGAATACTCTTTTCAGAGAGAGGTCTCACCAAGTGCACACGCTCCGTGTCCACAGGCACACTACTCAGGGGGGTCTTCTCTCTCAGCGCGTAAAACACGTTCTCATTCCTCGATTGAACCTTTCGTAAAGTATCTTTATATAGGATTTCCCTGCTCTCTCTTGCATCACCCCGCGCGGTGCCTAATTAACCATTGAGGTGGAAAACGTATGAATCGAAACAGTCTTACTGTCTCTTTCGTTCTCGTCGCCTTGCTTCTCGCTACCCCTTTTGCGGTAGCCGAAACCGGTTCCGGATCTCATTCCGACTCGGGAAAAGCAATGGAGAGCGAGCTCAAAATAGCAGCCCAAAATACATCATTAAAAGTTGAAATTCGCGAACGCGCGGGAGACGATCGTTTCCGCATGGAACACGTCACTAAAGTAAAAAATGCTTTATCTGATTTAGATGATTCCGATGCCCATCGTCTAGTCGCATTAAACGTCGACGTGGAAAAACTCCTCACGTTGGATGCACAGGATCGTATTGACTTCCTCGAACGACTTCGCGCCCAATTCGATGACGCTCATTTGGAAGAGTACCGCTTGCGCATGAAACGCATTGAGGATCGCGACCAACTCGTGGAACGCATTCGCATCGCCAAAAGCGAAGACAATGCGGCAGCCTCTTTGAGACAACGCCTCCTCTTACTCAATGAAATTTCCGACGATGACGCGTTGAAGATTCGCGCGGCTGCGTTGCGATTGCGATTGGAAAACGCAACTACAGTTTCACCCGCGGATGCAGCGGAAGCCGAAGCTATTCTGAAAGAACACCGCACGGACACGTTACGCGTGCGTGCCGGTCACGCAGTGGAACACGCGGATGCTTTATCCGTGAAATTATCCTCGTTCCTCGAGCGACTCGATGCGAAGGTCACGGGAATGGAAAACCCTCCTGAAAACATTCGCATGGTCTTATTTCGCTTAGGAAATGTTCAAACCAGTTTGAACGACTCCATTGCCAGTGTCAAACGTGCCTACTTAGCGGTGGAGGATGTGCAAAATCCTTCCAATGAAGAATTGCGCACTCTCCATTCGGCGATGGTGGAAATGAATGTTCACGCCAAGCAGTCGGTAAGCGCGATGCGCACCGTCGTTCAATGGGTCATCTCCCACCAAAACGGAAATGACTCCGCTGACCTTCGTCGACGCGCAGCAGAAAGTATTGCCATTCGCTCTACCGCTGTCATTGACGCTGAAGTCTCGAGCGCCCTTGCTGAAACCACCGCAAATGCCGTTCTCGTGACGAACGTTTCATCCTCGGATGATAGTTCCGACGACACGTTAGAAATCGACGACAGTGGAAATGATTCCCTGAGCGACATGATCGATGACGTGATGGAAGACCATACTTCAGGAAGTGATGACGAATGAAATCACTCCCTATCCTATTGTCTGCCCTCTTCCTCGGCATGCTCGTCTTCTCGGGCTGCGTGAGCAGTTCTTCCTCGAGTGATAGTTCCGTAATGGAAGGCGATTCTATGATGAAAGACCCTTCTCCCGGAACGACGCTCGCGGATGAATATGTTGGCGGAACCGGCGACGGAACCAACGACATATCGGCTGAAGAAATGCAAGATCTCCAGGACGACCTCGACGCCCTATCTACGGAAGTCGCTGTCGCCGCTGAATCGGACATTTAATCGGCTTTTTTCCAAAGCTTTGGGAAAACCGCTGGGGGGATCATTCCCCCCGCCCTTCTTTTTTTGGCATGCCCAATCCTTTTATTCGGGGACACATTCTTTCCTTCGAATGAAATCCCATCTCGTGGACTATTTTGCCACCGCTCCTTCTTCCGCTCCTCTCCCTTCTCTTTCTCCTCATGAAAATGCCTTGCTCTCCGTCATTCACTCCCGCTGGCCTACTTCTTCATTAGAAATCGCCGAATTCTTAGGTCACTCCTGCGAAACGCGCGACGAGAAACGCCTCCTCTCCTCTCGCATCTCGTATCACATTCGAAAACTCGTCGAGAAAAAACACGTGATTTCTAAGCGCGTGGGAAACGCGCTCATCGTCTGGCCGTATCACGTGGAAAAACTCCGCCTCGAAAATGGGCCTTCTCCTAAGGAGCATCCTTCATGGTCCTGAATAACTTTTTTGACAAATTCATTTTCACGTCGCAACTAAAGTTCAAGGACTACAATTTTTTTGTCTTAGACATCCCGTTTGTCATTCAACCCGTGGAAACACTCCTCCGTCTTTTCCAACTCGACGATGCCACCGTGAACAAAGCTATTTATTATTCCGTAAAAAAATCTACGCAAGAATCGCTCATTCCTAAATTCAAAGCGGGGGCGACCAAACCTAAATTCTTGAACTTGGCTCAAGCCTTCTTCACTGCTTCCGGTTTTGGTTCCATGCAAAACAACCAACTCGATGAAACCACGCACCGCGCGGTCATCGTGGTCTCTCATTCTCCTTTCGCGAGTGCGCTGCAAGGAAAAGTTTCCCATCCCATCGATCATTACTTGCGTGGCGTCCTCGCGGCGATTTTCTCCGAATACTTTGAAACGCCCGTCGACGTCGTCGAGAGCGAGTGCCATTCCCTCAAGGCAGGGGACTGCACCTTCATCATCAAGCCTCTCACTGAGTTTGATTTTACTAAACCTCTCACGCAACGCCAACTGAGTCTCGACGGCTAATTCCTCGCATCAAATGTCGCGGTTAATCAAATAGTGCGCGAACGCGTGCAATACTTTCTTCGCGTGCGACGCAGGAAGAGTGCCATCCACTTCCTTCCAACTGGCTTCAATTAATTCCTTCGCTTTCGCTTTAGCATACGCAATACTGTCGTACTTTTGGATGATTCCAATCGCTTCCATGATGGTTTTTTCATCATCCGGGTGCGCATTCAAGATTTCCAACAGTCGTTTCTTGTCTTTCTCCGTGGCTTTCTGGAGCGTGTGCAACACCATGATGGTTCGCTTTCCCTCATGAATATCTTCTCCCACTCCTTTTCCTTTGGAGAATTCTTCTCCTACTAAGTTCAATATATCGTCCTGAATCTGGAACGCGACTCCAATCGTTTCCGCAAATCGTCCCAATGCTTCCTCTTGTTGGGGTGTTCCTTTTCCAAGTATTGCTCCCATTCGTGCGGACAATCGTGCGAGTGTCCCCGTCTTGTACGCGCACATCTGCAAGTATTCCTTTTCGGATATCTCGTATTTTTTTCCGCGGTGCCACCAAATGTCCAGTCCCTGCCCTGCGTGGCAGCGCAACAATTCAAACGTCACAAGCTCATTTAGCTTGTTCTTGGCGTGTGCATCCAACGTCGAGTCGCGCGAAATAATGGCAAATGGAAAAAAATACATGGCGCTCGACAAATTAACAGCTACATCGACTCCGAATAAGTGGTGAATGCACGGCTTTCCTCTGCGAAGTTCGGAGGAATCTTCCACATCATCCGCGACCAGCGTTCCATTATGCACAATTTCGGGCAACGCGGTGTAATGAAAATATTTCTTCGCATCTCCTCCCACGGCTTCTAGACTGAGTAAAAACAACGCGGGTCGCCATCGCTTTCCTCCGCGATCTAACAACTCCCACATCGGGTCAATGAGGGCTTTCTGAATACTCTCCACGTCATACCCATAGGAGGGTTTTCCGAACGTGTGCTCTAACCACTCTTGGTTGATTTTGTGCGGCACCAGTTTTTCGATGGCGGCGTTCACTGCGGCAGACTGCTGGGATAAGTACTCCGTAATATCAATCGGCTTTTCGTTCAAAAAAACACCCTCTTGTCGAATATTCCTTCGTTAATAGACGTTTTGGGGGGTTTTCTATAAAAACATAGCGAAAAACAACCTTTTTCATGCCCTCCTTCACGAGCGAATTCTACGCTCGGCACTACGCTCCTATCCAACGGGAAAAATACGCCGAAGTGTGGCCTCTTCTTCAACCCCTCCTTTCCAAACACGCTCCGCGCACCCTAGTCGACTTCGGAGTAGGTCCCGCGTGGCTCGAAACCTTCCTGGAAGAAAAAGGCCTTTCTTTTGACCGCGTCGTAGGGG
Organism: uncultured archaeon; assembly: GCA_964357115.1. Classification (GTDB taxonomy): domain Archaea; phylum Iainarchaeota; class Iainarchaeia; order Iainarchaeales; family VGJJ01; genus VGJJ01. Next base: position 9,425 of record CAYHJZ010000026.1, read on the forward strand.
TTGACATCTCCGAAGAGGCCATAAGTCTCCGAAAAAAAGGCATCGACTATCGCGTAAACACTCTCCTTTCTTCTTCAGAAAAATTCGACCTCGTTATCGCTTGGGACGCCTGGCACTGCTTCCCCACCTTGCGACTCGAAGACTACCTTTCTCCCAACGGCCTACTTCTCCTCGCCGAACCCGCACCCTTCGTCTCCCTCCTCGAACCCTACGTCAAAAACGCTCTCCTCGACGTGTGGGTGGGAAAACAAGAACGAAGCAGGGTAGTGGTGTGGGGGAAAAAATCCTACTCTTCCTTCAACGCTTGAAGAACTTGATTCTCGATCATACGGGCAACAGTTGGATTGTGCTCAATGGTAATCTCTATCTCAGTGGACTCTTTTTTTCCTTCAGTGAAATAAAATTGAAATAGTTGTTTGAGGTCTCCAATTCTAGAATACACATCGTCCATAAATGCAATTGTTTTTGGTGAAAATTTTGCTCTAACTACTATGTCCCCGACGGAAAAATGATTTTCTTTTGTTTTTATTGGCACTCCTGTTTTGAATCCGGCAACTCCTCCAAGTTTGTAATGGTTGCAAACCCATTTGTCTAATGGATCATCGCAAACCGAAATTCCCTTAGTCCTACAGTTCGATGTCATTTCACGCAGAAGCTCAAAATCTTTGAAATTAAACCGAAGTGGCCAAATCGCGTGATAAAAAATACCAAAAACCGGCATCGGTTTTTTGCGAGTAAAGTTTCCATCCCGAAAGTTTTCCGCAAGCCAAACTACATATGCAGATAAATCATCAAATATGACTGAATATGGTTTAGTGAACTCTGTAGGGAGTCGATGATTTTTTCCTTTGGTGTAGACTGTATCTACTGTGAATGCATAATCTTTAACACGGTCAATCCACTTTTTGCTTAACTGAATCCCTTTGCCGTTTTTCTCAACAATATCAGTCTCGATAAGGTTTTGCACAACTTTATGCACCGCCTGATACGTGACATTATTGCCTTGCCGTGATACTTTACTGTATAGCTCTTTAATCGAAAGCGGAAAACTCTCGCTTAAAATTACCAAAACCAGGTCCTTCGTTCGCTGATTACTGCGCGTGGCAATTATTCCCGATACTTCATTAGGCACGCACTACTTTATTGTGTTAACTTTAAAGAAGCCTTTGGAAACGTCCGATTCATTTTTATATGGCTGAGGCATTCCTGTGCAATGCAACGGTGTAAAACTGGTATTCAAGGGCTTGATGTAATTCTTGGCGGAGGCATTCCTGAGGGTTCAACAGTTCTGCTATCCGGAATGGCAGGAGCTGGAAAATCAATTTTCTCAATGAATTTTCTAATTAATGGTGCAAAGGTATTTGGAGAGAAATGCCTGTACCTCTCTACAGAACAGACTGAAGAAGAGCTTCAAAAAGTGGCCTCTCAATTTGGCTGGAATTTAGTTGAATTGGAAAACAAAAACCTGCTTCGAATTGTATATTTCAAAGTTTTGGGTGAAGATCATTTCTTGCAAAGAATTGATGAGCTTGTTCAAACTTTTAAGCCAAAGCGAATTGTAATTGACTCTTTAACAACGCTTATTGATTCTCTAATAATGTCTGAGATGCAAAAAGATGAAGCTTTCTCAATGATAAGAGTGGCTGACTCGGTCTCTCCAATACCTCGAACGGAACAAATAATCACCAAAATAATGCTTTATCATTTATTCGATCAACTAAAAAATTACGATGCTACCACCGTGCTCACCAGTGAAATTCACGAGGCCTCTGCCGTATCTAGTGATGGAGTCAGTGAATTCGTTGTTGATGGAGTAATAGTATTGACCTCCGTTGAAGGAGATGATGGATTTAGAACGCTGCGTGTGCCGAAAATGAGGCTAACAAAGCAAAAGCGAGGTATTTACAACTTTGAGATCACTGACTCTGGAATAGTTGTAAACATTGAATAGACTACATAATTATTGCGACTTCCTAGTGTTCCCAGAGTAGCTGTTATATTGTTGTGGAGTGTGTTGCAAGTATGAATAGTACTCAGTTGCTTGAAGTTTTTAGGTTGTCTAAGACAATTGAACTAAATGACGGCGAAGTAAAAATAATGGGTACTCCGGTAAATATTCTTCCAACAAATGTTTTGATTGATTTTCAAAAAGGGCTGATCGAAGCCAGAGGATTTCGAGAAGCCTATGAGTTAATTTATCGAAGCACACGTAATGGTTCCTATTCGTATAACAAAAACTTTATACAGAAACATAAATTCAGCGATAAACGCGCTCTAGTTGAGTGGCAGTGGAAAATTGTCACTTTAGCTGGGTGGGGTAAGTGGAAGATAATCGAAATTGATACTGCGAAAAATACTTTAGTTGCTAAATTTGAAGGGTCTCCCTTTCCTGGTATTTATGGGAAGTCTCCCTACCCTGTTGATATTATTCCCGCTGGTTTTACTGCTGGAGGAGTTTCTGCTGGTTTCGGACAGGAACTAGACGGATTCGAGAGTAAATGTGTTGCGCTTGGAGATCCCTTTTGTCAGATTGAAATAGGCCCAAAAGAAGAAATATTGAAAAGAAGAGAAGAACTGTGGAAGAAGTTAGGAATTTAGCTAGTTGAGGATTATATGGCAAGCATTTCTGATTACGCTCGGCTTTTCGCAATTGAGTATTTACCAATGGGGCTTACTGGTATTTTTCTTGGAGCGGTTTTTTCTTTTGGTGGTCTGCCAAACACTAGCGTCATTTTTGGATTAGCTTCGTTCTCACTTATCATATTTGGGTATAATGCATACAACGCAATAATCGATAAGGATATTGATAAAATAAACAA
>CAYHJZ010000027.1:0-370 GCA_964357115.1 uncultured archaeon
GCCGTTCAAGCCGCTACCGTTCCAACCGTAGTTGACATCGCTCGTCGGGACAGCCAAATCGGTGTCGTCCGTGTCGGGCAAATCCAACGTCTGACCGTCAATGTAGAATCGAATGGGGAATTCTGATCCACCGTTCTCATCCACTTGGAAGGTCGAAGCGAAGATGGTCGTACTTGAGTCGTCTTGTCCCAAGTCGTCGTGCTGCGGGAGGAAGAAGTTTCGATCCACAGTTCCGTCTTCACCAATGTCCGTTCCCATGAAAGACAATTTCTTGCTATTCTGCAAGGTGCTTCCGTAAGGAATGGCTCGACCATCGGACGTAGTGTGCTGAGCTGCACCGGGGTCACCGTTCAGCAAGAAGTACACACCG
>CAYHJZ010000027.1:380-11861 GCA_964357115.1 uncultured archaeon
CGTCGGTGCTGTTGGTTCCTGACTCGGACACGAAGAACGAGTAGGCAACCGTGTAGTTGTCTCCGGATAAGGGAAGCAACATCGGGGCGGTTGAGGCACCAATGAATCCACTCGAGGCGTTAGCGTCGTCGTAGAAGAAGACGTTGGCCAATTGTGCCGTCGTCATTCCGGTTCCGCTAGAGCTGCCGGTAACGTTGGTGGCTCCGCCGGTTCCTTGAACGAAGTCGCTCGAAGAAACATCGCTGTCTAATTCCGAGTCGGCAACGCGAATCCATCCGTCAGCAGACAATTTCAACGTAGTGTCTGAGGCGTTCGTGGCGTTCGAGTCGATATTGTACGTAATTCCGCTGATGGTAATAGCGCGGGCTGTGCCTTGGTTGGTGTCAACTGCACCGTTGTCGGTGAGAATGACTCCGCCACTTAGCGACACGGCTAAACCGTTCAAGAGAGTTCCGTTGCTCACGTTGAAATCCTGGGTCGTTGTGTTAACATCGTACCAGAGTTCTTGTGATTCGTCGAAGGTGACTTTCTTTCCTTCATTCGATCCTGCAACTGCAGATCCCGAAGAGAGAGAGGAAGATTCTTTCCACCACATCGGAACCATGTGCTCGGAGTCTTGTGCATCGCGGAAGGTAATTTCGTTTGTTCCCGCTTGGATGTACGTTAACTCTTCGTCACTTTCGAATCCGTTGAAGGCAATCTGGAAGAAGTCTTCACCTAATGCACCGGTACCGTCCAAGAAACTAAACTCGAACTGTCCGTCCATTCCTTCCGTAGACAACGCGCTGTTCTTAGAGAACAAAGGGTTGGTTTCGTCGAAAACAGATGTTCCCCAGGAGGCAATAAGCTCACCGGGAACCGAATCGTCGTCGTCGTCTTTCGTCTGGTTGACGATGACAATCGACGTCAAGCGGTTGGTGTCCGTGCTTTCGTTCAACGTCACGGTGTAAGGGCCGTCCACGTTTTCTTCGTCAGCGTCTTCGGAGTACGGGTAATTCTGTCCGTCCAACAAGCGCACTGAAGAGGTTCCGACCAATAAGTCAACGGTTCCTTCGTTGGTTCCGGTGTTGACTGAGGCGGTGTCGATGTAAATGTCTCCGTTCACCACTTCGTCTCCGTCGGAGTCTTCGAAGTCAATGAAGGAGCTGGCGGCGGTCGTCTGCGTGTCAATAATGTTTCCAGCTTCGTCCGTCAAATTGAACTTGGCTTGGTATGAGGCGGCAGCGGGTCCGGTGGCCACAACGGAAACAACCGTTACGGTCAACGTCTGACCATCGTAAGCACCTTTTCCTTGAATGGTGAAGGATTCTCCAGCCACAAAGGTTTGCTTCGCCTTGTCTTCAATCAATCGCACTTCACTCACTGCGCGGGCAGAGGTGATGTCGACCGTCTGAACCAAGAACGTCTTTCCGAAGAAAGGAATACGCACGTTGTCGTCGGTACCGTCTGAAAAATCAGCGGTGGCGGCGTCGGTGCTTCCAATCGGAATTCCGGCTCCGAGGTTCAAAACGTAGTTAATGTCTCCGGCATCAATATCGGCAACCAAGTCGCGAACGTCGTCGTCCGTGTCAAACTTGGCGTCGAGCGAAACACCAATGGTTTCTTTGACGCTGATGCTGGTATTGCTACCATTGAATTTGTAGGAGAGTGACTCGTCTTTCAAGAAAGAAAGAGGGTCTTCGGTGATCGCTTGACCGTATTCGGCAGCGGATCCCGTGGCTGAATTCAAATTAACGTTATCGAATACTTTTCCGCCCGTCACAGTGACGGTTCCGCCTAAAGCGAGGGTTGCGGCTAAGTCCGTGACTTGAACCGATCCACCGGCAGGGATTCCGCCAGTATAGGTCATCGTCTTAACGGCTTTTTCAACTACTTTACGGGCAATGTTTCCGGCCCAGACACCATCTGAAACAGCGGCGTTCTGGCCAACAACCACGTTGACTACGGGGCTCATGCTGGCATCGTAGACTACTGATTTGGCTTCGTTACTCGTAATTGCAGAGACCATAGGGGCAACTGCGGCTCCGAGCAACGCACTACCGGCGACTATGGCCGCGAGTTTGCGAACTTTCAATCCATTCATTTGTGCTTCACCTCACGAATCACAACGAGCAAGCAGCACCAATACAATGCCCGAATCGAGCACCGGTATCGGAGACTGGCTCATTAGAGGGATTCAAGGGTCAAGGCGTTTAAATATGTTTCGAGTTTTGTCCGGCTATTGACGAAGGTAAAAAGGGCGCTTATAAAGAACCCCCCAAAAAAAGGGGGCCAATTGCCGTAATGAAGTAAGACAATTCTCGAAGTGAAAGGGAGAGCGGAAGCGCCCGGCACCCCTAGAAAGGGAGCATTCGATTGGAGGAAGACTCTTCGTCTGCCGGGGGAGTAGCCTCTTTTACCGCTTGGGCGTGGCGTAAGCCCTCGTAGAATTTAGTATTGAATTCGGCTACTTTCTTTCTGTCGAGGATGCCCATGATGTAGTCGGCGTAGGCGTGAACCATCTCGGTCATGTCGACGAGACCATCCTGGAAGTCCCCTAAGGTAAATTCGATCTTGGAGGGCTTAATCACTTCCACCGAGGCGGGACCGTAGAAGAACATGAGGCGGACTAATGCACGAAAGTCACGCACGGAGAGGTTGACTTCCGCAAAGGTGGAATATTTCTGCGGAGACACTTCTACGACGTCCGCGAGAGTAGTGGCGTAGATGCGATAGAAGGGCTCGTTGCGCAGGTTCTCGATGACTTTTTCGACTTGCTTCTTGACGAGCTGCTCCTCGATTCCTTGAACTTCGACCACGATCTGAATGCGAAACAGGTTATCGTCTTCGGACTCAATAGACTTGCGTCGACGAAGCTCGGTGACGACCACGTCCTTCAAGGCGTACACGGGAGGAGTGCCTTGGAGGGCGATTAATTTGAGTTGCATAAGGTGCTTGAGCTCGACTTGAACGGAAGCGGGAGTGAGTTGCGTGCGCTGCGCCAACGTTTCGAGGGAGAGGGGGCCGTCTAAGAGAGACTGGCAGATTTTCTTTTGAACGTCGGAGAATTGGAGAGCCATACTAGGAAAGGGGGAGGAGACTCTTTTATATTGCGCGGGAAGAAGGAAGGAATTATAACGAAAGGGAGCGTGAAAATGGGAATGAGTATTCTATTTCAGGCCACCGAGACCATGACGCAAGGGATTGCGGGAAACGTGGGATGGTTCATTGCGGGAATCGTCTTGCTGATTGGCGCGATTATCGTGTGGCACTTTTTGAAAAACGTGATTGCGAACACCGTACTTGGTTTAGCGGGATGGGGAATCCTCGTGTACGTGTTACACATCGACCTGCCCTTCTGGCCGTCGCTCATCATTAGTGCTATTTTCGGACTCGCGGGATTGGGAGCGATGCTCGTGCTCTCGTTTATGGGAATTATTGTTTAATTTTAAAAAAAAAAAAAATTAGAAAATAAAAAAATCGTGCGAAAAAGAAAAGAAATTTTATCGCACGTACGGAAGATTGAGCCCTTTGTCCCCGGACTCTTCGGCCTGCATGGTTTCGGAGAGTTTCTGGAACGCGCTCTCAATCTCTTTGGATTCAGCGTCAATCTTGTTCATCTTGATTTTCAAACCAAAGGTTTTGTTCAACAAGTCCAACACGACTTTGCTCGCGCCGGGATCTCCATACACTAAACGTGCGGAGGTTTCTCCCATCAAGCATACGCCGGGAATGCCGTGCATTTTACCTAATCCTAACAACAAACCCGCGTGACCCCAAATGGTTCCTTCGGATTCCGAGGGTTTGACGCCGCGCGCCTTCCACTCGTCTAAGGTTTTCTTGTCCGTCGCCGAGGCAATAACATTCGGAGTAATCTTCAAGCGTTCCTCCCCAATGTTGAGTCCTGCAATGGTGCAGATGGTAGAAATGTTGAGTTCTTTGAACGCGGCCACGAGGGTGCGGGAAAAGTCATACTGATCCGCGATGGTGCCACCCTGATCCCAATTCGGAATGACGGGGCCGGAGACGAAATAGAAATGTTGGTTCTTGACTTTCAAGTAGTGAACGTGATCTTTGAATAATTCGGCGACGCCGGACTTGGTGATGACTGCGGGAGGAAAGGAGTCGCTGAGAATCTCGCCAATTTTCTTGGGCTTGAGTTCTTTCACTAAATAATCCACCACAATTTTCCCCACCAATCCAATGCCCGGCAATCCTACGAAGACAATTCCATCTTTGGCAGCGGGTTTTTCAAACAACAAAACTTGCGTGGACATCGGGGCTACGCCTCCTGTCGGGCGAACGACATGGTGCCATAAGAACCTATGTTTTTCTGCACTTTTTCCTGCACACTGGAGAGCGCTTTTTCGGCAATTTTGTAATCAAACGAGACGACTTTAATTTGATATTTCCCCGCACCGAGATAGAGATAATGCACCGTTGCATTCTGCACACCTTTCTTTCCCTCCAACAACGCGGACTTCACGCGCTCTACACCATCGGAAGCGGTGCACGCAATCGTGAGCGTGCCCTTGACTTCTTTCTGCGCGGGACGAACATTCTTCTGCACGGTGTCCACGAGAATGGGAATCCACTCCGCATCCACAACGCCTTCCGCGGCGGAAGCGCCGTCTAAAGCAATCGCCTCAAACGCAAGGGGGAGGGAACCGTAGTCCGTGACTAACGGGTCTGCGACAGCCGACCAGCCTTCACTGAGCGTCTTGTTGAGTGACTTCGCCATGATGTCAACAAGTTTCTTGTTGCGTTCGAGCTGCTTGTACTCTTCAATACGCAATCGTTGTTGTCGCTCGGAAACTTTAGTTAAAGATAAATCAATCTGCAACTTTTCCATGTCAATTTTTTGAACCAACGCGGCGCGCATCTGACCTTCTTTCACGTGGTTGCGGATGTTCTTGATCCACGCACTCTCCACTTGAGAAATGTGCACAAAGCCGGTGGCGCCCTCGTATTCAAGCAGGGAACAAAAAACTCCGTAGTCGAGCACTTTGTCGATACGCGCGATGACAATCTCTCCAATCTGCGGCCACTTCTTCACGTGCTGGTTTCGAGAATTAGGCAAAGGGGCGCGTGCCATCGAATCCCGGTCGCGAGAAAAAGGACGACTCATGGGACGGGGAAACGGTTTCTTATCAAAAGGACGAGGCATTCTGAAAAGGAAAGAGTCGCCAAATGATTAAAAAGGCCTTGGCGTCACGCCGAGGATTCGCCGAGCTTTCGGGAAATAAACAACTGCGCAATCTTCCCCGGGAGAGAGACGACATCCCCCTCTTTGTAAGGGCCGTACTCTCGGAGATCGGTTCCCACAAACGAGGGAATTTCGGAGAGAATACGAACCGACATCCAGCCGGAAGACGACGAGGCAGCGGTAGATGAGGAAGAGGACGAAGTAGCCGTAGCGGCAGTGGAAGACGGAGAATGAGAGGGCGCGGAGGAAGTGAACGCGGTAGTGCTTTCGGATGATGTTCCGGCGTGTGCGGGGGAGGAGGATGACGCGGGAGAAGAAGGGGAAGAAGCGTGCAGCACTTCATTCACAATAATGGGAACAAACTCCCCGTTGGCGTCGAGCACACTTTGCGTGGTGCGGCGGTGCGAGCAGAGCGTGTCAAACAACTGCGCAAACAATTTCTTTTCTTCACTAGAAAGGTGCGTCAAATCTTTCTCGCCCATTTGAGCGGCTACTAACACCGTGTTGAGAATTTTTTTCTCGCGGACGACAAACCATTCATCCACGAGTTTTTTCAAATTACCAAAATCGCGCGCCCGCGTCGTGTTCAAATCTTTCAAGGAGTCAAAATATTTCTTGCGCTCCTCCTCGATCAACCCATGAAGCTGCGTGAAAAAATCGGTGGGAACTTCGACGAGACGAGCCGTGTTCTTTTCCAAGCGGTAAATTCGACGCATCTCTTCAAAATCCAACGACATGACTCGCACCTCCTTTTCATTCACCGAAGCGACGCGGCGCCCCAACCCACTAAATATACGGCAACGGCCCCGGGGACGGTGACCTCCTTCTCGGAGACCGAATCCAGGGTAAAATCACCCATACGGAGTGTAGGACAGGATTTAACAAAAACCTTTCGATGAGGAAGGGAAGAAAACCCCACCGCTTCCGAAAAGGGATCAAACGAGGGAAGGGCGTCCAGTGGAACGGATTGGGCAACGAGGCCGGTGCTCCCGTGCAACGTGTCGGGGACCCGGATGAGCTTGAAAATATCCCCGGAAGTCTGACGATCAATCTTGAGTTGGAGACGCGAGACGAGAACGCCGAGGACGTTGTTCCAAAATGCCTCGGTCTTTTTCCCCGGAAGAGGGGGGAGGACGCCGGAGGTCACATCGTGAACCAAGCGAGAACGATCCTCAAGGAACGGTTTGAGCGTGCGAGGAGAGGAGCCGGAGAGAATCATCCACTCATCCACAGGAGCGGATTCCAACGCCGTAAGCAGCGCGGAGAGTAAGCGTTGAGAATGGCCGTGCACGCTTGAAAAACGAGGACAGTGAAATTGTTTTCCGTCGAAAACAAAACCAGCAGATGCCGCATCCCACTCATGTAAGGATAAATAATCCATTAATTCGACGCGACCGGATTTGGGAAGAGAAAAAATAGCCGAGGAGCGGACGTGAACATGGTAGCCTTTGCTGCCGGAAAAATTAATTGAACATTCTTTTTCACCAAAACCAAAATCATTACGCAACACGTTAAGCAAGGAGGAAGTTTGCACCTTCGTCGCATTCACACACGTGGGGCAGACCCATTCTTCTAATGCGGTGCCGTGCGAACACGACGTGCACTTGAGCACGCGACCCTTTCCGGAAGCCGCACAATTGGTACACGACCAGGAATCATGTACAAGTTTGCAATCCGTCGGAGTGTCATCCGCGTCAAACTCGTAAATCAAATCACTGCCCAATAACCCCTTGTTGATCATGGGTTGCGCGGACGGATTCACAAACTCGGAAACGGACGCCGAGAAATACAGCGGGGAAACATTCTGCAAAAACGCATTGAGCTCTTTGAGATTCTCAAACGAAACGTGGCGCGCGTCAATCTTCTTTAGAGAACCGTGACCAAACTCGCGACGCGAAACATCATACGGCGTGCGCACGGGGTGTTTAACGTAGTAGTCGTGAAACAGTCCCTTCAGCCACGTGCGCTCAACCCCCATTCCCACCATAAAAAAAACCCTCGACGAAAGAAGTACTATGTTTGGGGATTAAGACCTTTACATCCCCCCGGGAGGCGGTTTATATATGACAAAATCCCGGTGAAAGCATGGAAGACCCACTCATGAAGGAAGGAAGACCACTCTACACCCTCTCGGTGCGGGAAGGGATGGACGCGCTCCAAACGAGTGAGAATGGACTTCGCGAAGACGAGGCCGCGCGACGACTCGCCGCGTATGGAAAAAACACGATTGCGCTCGAGAAGAAAATCAACGTCATAGGACTACTACTGGGGCAATTTACTGAATTATTAGTGCTGGTTCTGATTGGAGCTGGAATTCTCTCGTATGCGGTGGGAGATGCGCTCGACACGCTGGCGATTTTCGCGATTGTCATCATTAATGGACTCTTGGGATTCATTCAGGAATACAAAGCCGAGAGAGCGATTGACGCACTCAAGAAAATGGGCGCGCTGCGAGCGACGGTGAAACGAAACGGCGTGTGGAAAGAAATCGCGGCCGAGGACGTCGTGATTGGGGATGTGGTGCAACTGGAAGAGGGAACCAAAATCCCCGCGGATATTCGATTCATTGAAGTCATCGAAGCCGCGGTGGACGAAGCCCTCTTGACGGGAGAAAGTATTCCGGTGGAGAAGCAAACCGGGCCCATGAATGGAAATCTTGCGCTCGCCCTTGCCGATCGAAAAAACTACGGGTATGCGAATACTTCGATTGTGCGGGGAAGAGCGATAGGAATGGTCATTGCCACCGGCCTTCACACGGAGTTTGGAAAAATTGCCGAGAAAATGGAATCCGTGGAAGACGAACCCTCGCCCCTCAAACAAAGCCTCGCGAAACTTGCGCAACAACTCACGAAAGGCGTGCTCGTGGTCATGGTCACGCTCTTCGGAATTGGATACTTTGTTCAGGGGAGAGAAATTGTGGAAATGCTCCTGTTGTCTATCTCCTTAGGAGTGGCCGCGATACCGGAAGGGTTGCCGGCGATCACGACGATTACACTCGCACTTGGTATTCAGAAAATGGCGCAGAAGAACGCGCTCATCAAACACTTACCGAGTGCGGAAACACTGGGATCGACGACGGTGATTTGTTCCGACAAGACGGGAACACTCACGAAGAATGAGATGACATGCGAATACGTGTACGCCGACGAGCAACTCTTCGCCGTCACGGGAACCGGATACAGTCGAAAGGGAGAAGTGCAAGCCAACGGGAACAAACTCACGATTGATCGAAAGAGCGGATTGGGGTACACCATAGAAGGAGGAATGCACTGCAACAATGCCCAATACGACGCGGAAAGCGAAAACATGCTAGGAGATCCGACGGAAGGAGCGATGCTTGTGTGCGGACACAAAGCAGGAATTGGAAAAACATTCTCCCGCGTGAAAGAAATCCCCTTCACGAGCGAACGAAAACGAATGAGTGTCGTGTGCCAGATGAATGAGGGAGAGTATCGAACGTACTTGAAAGGAGCCGTAGAAAAAGTATTGGAACGATGCGAATCCACCCTCGAACACGGGCAGCGCGTGCCGCTCACGCCATTCAAGAGACAGCGCATTGAGGAGCAGGCGGAGACGCTATCCAAAAATGCGTACCGCGTGCTCGCCTTCGCGTACAACGATACGCGAACTCTTCCCGCGGAACCGGAAAGTGGACTCGTGTTCACCGGACTCCAAGCGCTACGCGACCCGCCGCGAGAAGAAGTGAAGAACGCGATTATGCAATGCGTGGAAGCCGGAATTCAAGTGAAAATGATTACGGGAGACCACCCCACGACGGCGAAAGCCATTGCAGAGAAGATTGGACTGAAAGGAGACGTGATGACGGGACAAATGCTCAACACGCTCGACGAAAGCCAGCTGCGCGAAGCCGTGCGAACGTGCGCTATTTTTGCGCGCGTGGACCCGGAACACAAATACAAAATTGTGGAACAGTTGCAAAAAATGGGAGAAGTAGTTGCCGTTACAGGAGATGGAGTGAATGATGCTCCGGCCATCAAGCGAGCCGATATTGGAATCGCGATGGGAATCAAAGGAACGGATGTCGCCAAGGAGGCGAGCGACATGGTGTTGCGCGATGATAATTTTACCACGATTGTGAAAGCCGTGGAATTGGGAAGAACGATTTATCAAAACCTCCAAGGGTTTGTACGATATTTACTATCCGCGAATCTTGCCGAAATACTCGTCGTGTCAGGAGGATTTTTTCTCGCAGTGGGAGAAATATTATCCCCGATTCAATTGCTGTGGATTAATTTAGCCACGGACGCCTTCCCCGCTCTCGCGTTAGGGGAAGACCCGCCGGCGAAAGACGTGATGCAACGAAAGCCCCGACCGAAAAGCGAGGGAGTGATTGACCAAATGAAATCATTCGTGATTATCTCGGCTATTCTTGGAGCGCTTGCGACATTCGGAATGTATTTTTATGGATTGGAAAGCAATGGAGAAACGTACGCGCAAACCATGGCGTTTACCACTCTTGTGGTGTTTGAATTGATGCTCGTGTTCAACGCGCGACAGCAAGGAAAGAGCATTCTGGAATGCTCTCCCTTCACGAATAAGTGGCTTCTTCTCGCCGTAGCGGGATCGCTTTCGTTGCAATTGGCCGCGGTGTACGTGCCCTTCCTCGCCCCCGTGTTTGGAACAGTACCGATTACGTTGCAGGATTGGGGAGCGATTTTAGGAGTGTGCTTCCTGGCCGCGGTGTGCGCTCCCTATATTGATCGCGTGTGGCACCGCATTCGGAGAAAACAAAAAGAACACTACGCGCAGAACGCATGGGCGAGTCACTAAAAAAAGAGAGAAAAAATAATTGCTTGAAAAATTAACTAAAACTATTTTGAGGACGATGAAGAGTCGCTCTCGGTTTTTTCTTCCGTGTCGCGCAGGGCTTCACGACGATAAAATTGTAACGGGTGACCTACATTGCACGTGCGCGAAACACACAACCCGTGCTCGCGAATCTTAGCACACGAAGGAACGGAGTATTTCTTCCCGGTTTCCTTTCCAGAAAGATTCTCGACATGATACCGCGTCACGCGCTCATCAAAATTAGCTGCCTTGGAAAAAACATCCACGACTTGAGCAGTAGACATGTTGATGTTGATCAAAAATGTGGCCAAATCAAACCGCGCCATGTGAGGAATGTTAACCCCGGAAGCGATTTCCCCATGAAGCTTTTCCATACACGGTGGAAAGGCGTCGAAACGAATCTCTCCCGAGAGGGCGCGCGACTCCTGCGAACGCAACGCGGAGAGTGCATCGCTCACGGAAGAAGCGGATTCGGAAAAAAAAGAAGGAAGACCATTCGTGTCCACAGGTAACGAGGAACGAACCGAATGATGCACGGCTTCGGCTAACCAGCGCGAGGCTGCATTTACGGAGAGCGACACTTTGCCTTCGTGAACGGATTGATTCACCAAATGCAACTGTGCATCTTGAAGAGGAAAGGAAAGGTATTGCGAAAGGGGAATGCGAAAGAACGATTGGGAATCGTTGGAAACCACGTCGAGTTTGAGTGAGAACTCTTGCGCTAAATCTAAAATAACGGTGACACGATCTTTTTCATTCGCCATGTATTCAAACGCTAAATCCCCCATCACGCTCGCAAAACGATCAAAGAGAAGAGGGTTGTTGACGTAGGAAAGGAGAATCTTCACGAGAGGGAAGGCGAGAATGTCACGCGAAAGAAACTCAGGGTAGGACAATTCTTTTTGAGCGACATGATTCTCAATAAACGCACGACGGGAACGATTGGAAGAAGAGGCCATGGAGAGAATCCACTCCTTCGCATACGGAAGAAGGGACGCGTCGAGGGAGCCTAGATCGGGAGCCAACTGACGAACCGCCTGTTTGGCGACACTCGAAAAAGGGTACTTTCTCGCCCACTGGAGCTGGGTAATGGGAACCATGAAAACAATAGGTGCCTCAACCGGACTTAAAGGAATGGGGGGAAGAGCCGGAGGAAAGTAGTTATCAGTAAAATAATAGCCTTGACCAATTATCCACTCGACGGAGAAGTATAGTACTTTTCCGGTAAGTAGGACTTCTGTACAATCAAGGCTCGAAATAGAGTATTCTAATTTACGGTTCTGACTAGTAACAACAGCACCACCACACACTAATGTATAATCAATTGTGTAATTATACTGCAACAAACTGATGGACAAAACTAAAACCCCCCATCATATATCTAATTTTGTAGCCTATTGAAGTAAGCAACAAAAACGAGTGTCAACCAGTAAAATAGTTTCCCACCTAACAACTTACCTTGAAGATTTTATTAAAGCAGAAAACGA
>CAYHJZ010000028.1:0-11774 GCA_964357115.1 uncultured archaeon
TCGTCGATTCCTTCCTTGAAGAAGGCGGTCCAAATATCTCCCGCGTGCGTGAGGTCGGCACCAAACAACACGAGGTTTCTCCAATGGGGGTGTTGCCAAATCGCGCGAGTAATCGTGTTCAGCGCATCATACGAATACTGGTTGGCACACACCGCAAACGCGTCCTTATTCAGCCGCTCCCCTACCGGCTGAGCGAGGGTCCAAAACGTGCACACGACGGTGGAAGCACTCGAATTTCCTTCCACGAAGTGCTCGCTCCCCATACTAGGCAATGCGCCCCCCATCCTATAAAAACGCACTCACTTTTTTTCCTTGGAATAAAAACACGCGCACATACGCATTATATTCTCCCCCGCCGTATGTGATAGCATGATCCTCTCCGATAACGAGATCAAACGCCTCGTGGAAGAGGGCAACGTCTACGTTCCTACGGAAAACAATCCCATTGACATGGAACTGCAGCTCGGCCCCAGTTCCCTCGACTTGCGCCTAGGAAAAGAACTCCTCCTCTTCGACAACCATTCTATTCGCATCATCGACTTGGCCGACAAAACCCCCCCGCGCATGCGACGCGTGCAAATCGATGAAAAAGAAGGCTTCGTCCTCCATCCAGGGGAGTTTGTTTTGGGCACCACCGTGGAAGCCGTCAATATCCCGGACGATCTCGTCGGCCGCCTGGAAGGACGTTCCTCCCTAGGACGACTCGGTCTCGTCGTTCACGCCACCGCGGGATTCATCGACCCCGGTTTTGAAGGACAAATCACTCTCGAAATGCAAAACATCGGATCTCAACCTCTTCTCTTGCGGCCGCATCAGCGCATCTGCCAACTCTGCTTCATCCGCATGACGCAAGCGGCCGGCACCCCCTACCACAAGAAGAAGGACACCAAATACCACGGCCAGTTTGGACCCGTGGCCAGCCGAATAAGTAAGGAGCAGCGGAAGCTCTAACTCGGCTTTTTTCCAAAAACCCGGGAAAAAGGAAATCGGGTCCCTTTCAGGAACCCCAAACAAAATGTTCATTTTTTTAAAAAATTGAAAAACGGGTTATCGCAGATAACCCTACCTCGTTACCCCCGGACGAAAACGGGGCGGATGTAGGTTTAAAAGCATTCATCCTGAATTATTAGTATTCGCATCGCCGGATCCCGGTTGCTTTTCAAGCGACTCTGGCCATGCTCTTATTGATGATGAGGGAAAGTGAAAAAGATGACTCAACACGCACGAACACCCATTATTGCCGTCTTAGGACACGTCGACGCGGGAAAAACTTCTTTCTTAGACAAGGTGCGCTCCACTAATTTAGCCGCCAAAGAACCCGGACTCATCACGCAACACATTGGCGCGACGGAAATACCCATTGACCTCGTCACGCAAATCGCGGGAAATCTCATCAAAAAATTCGGATTTAATCTCACGATTCCCGGACTCTTATTCATCGACACGCCGGGACACGAAGCCTTTACCAATCTGCGCGAACGCGGAAGCAGCATTGCCGACTTAGGCGTGCTCATGGTAGATGTCCACAAAGGACTCCAAGCCCAAACCAAAGAAGCCATTACCATTCTCCGAAGCTACAAAGTCCCCTTCGTCGTGTGCTTGAGTAAAATCGACATGGTGGACTGCTACGACTCTCAACCCGGGAGTTTCATCACGAACCTCGCCAACCAATCTCCCAACGCGCAAAAAATACTCGATGAACGACTCTACACGATCGTCGGACAACTCTTCGAAAGCGGTTTCCAAAGCGAACGATTTGATCGCGTGCAAGACATCACGAAAGAATTAGGAATCATCCCCATCTCCGCACGCACGGGAGAAGGAATTCCCGAAACCCTCGTCTTCCTTTCTGGAATCGCTCAAAAGTTTTTAGAAAAAAATCTCAAAACCGAAACGGAAGGAGCTGCCAAAGGAACCGTTCTCGAAGTCCGAGACGAAAAAGGACTCGGCACGACGATCGATGTGATTCTCTACGATGGAACGCTCCACGCGGGAGACCCGTTTGTGGTGGCGGGAAAAAATGGCGTGATTCAAACCAAAGTGCGCGCGTTGCTGCGACCCAACACTGTGACGGATATTCGCATGAACGACAAGTGGGTGCAAGTCAAAACGATTCGTGCCGCTGCCGGAATCAAAATATCGGCTCCTGATCTCGAACACGCGCTCGCGGGAAGTCCCTTCCTCGTCGTGAAAAACGGCGATGAAGCCGCGCAAATAGAAAAAGAAGTCAGCCAACTCAAAATCGAATCTCAGAATAACGGCGTCACGCTCAAGACGGACACGTTAGGAAGTCTCGAAGCTCTCGTCAAACTATTTCAAACGCATCACATTCCCCTCGCGCACGCCGATGTAGGTGAAATCACGAAACGCGACATCATGCAGGCCGCGGCCATTCGAGCAAAAGAACCCTACTTAGGCGTCGTGTTCGCCTTCAACACGCCCGTCCCCGAAGCCTTACGCAAGGATGCGCAACTCGCGCACGTGAAACTATTCGAGAGCAACATCGTCTACTCCCTCACGGAAGAATTTTTACGCTGGCAGAAAGAAGAAAAAGCCAACGACCAACGCGCGCTTCTTGAGAAAGCCATTCTCCCGTGCAAGTTTCAAATTCTCCCCGGATTCATTTTCCGAAATACTAAACCCGCCGTCGTGGGAGTCAAAATTTTAGAAGGACGACTCAAGAATAACGCGGAAGTGCAAAATGAAAAAGGAGAAAAGAAAGGACGCATCCAAAACATGCAAGTGGATGGAAAAACCGTCACAGAAGCCACGAGCGGACAAGAAGTTGCCGTCTCGATTAGTGACGCGACGATGGGGCGAACCCTCTTCGAAAGCGATATTCTCCTTACCTATATTACTCCCAACATGCGCACGCTTGTGGAAAAAATTAGTCTGAGCGACGAAGAAAAAATGTTGCTCGACACCATCACCAACTTACAGTCTACCCTAGACAATCCAACACCGGAGGAAAAGTAACATGAACATCGTGGTCTCAGACCCTAAAAGTAGGAAAGCCTACGCCCAAAAAGTAGAGAAAACCCCCTTCGTGGGAAAAAAAATAGGTGACGAAGTCGATTTGTCCGAAGTCGGACTCGATGGATACAAAGCCGTCATCACCGGCGGAAGCGATCTCACGGGAACGCCCATGCGAAAGAACTTTCCGGGAACCGCCCGAAAGAAACTCCTTGTCTACCCGGGAGTGGGATTCAGGAAAGGCGTGAAAGGCGAACGAAGAAAAAAACCCATGCGCGGAAACACGATTGGAAGCGACATTCACCAAGTCAACGTGAAAGTCACGCACCACGGAACCAAAGCCTTGGACGAAATCTTCCCCGCCAAAGCCAAGACCGAGGAAGCCAAGTAAGGGTGACCTTTAAAGAGGCTTCTCGCCCCTTTTGGTTTTGACACGCATGCCTCGCAGCAAGAAAAACCCCGAAGAAACCGTTTCCGCCGAAACGAGTGAATCGCTCGAGGCGGCGCCCAAAACCAAAGCCAAAAAGAAAACCCTCAAAACGAGCGAAGCGGCTCCGTCCCACAAAAAAGAACACTCGGGTATTCTGCAAGCCGAAGTCAACATTGGCACGGCCGGACACGTGGATCATGGCAAAACATCGCTCACGAAAGCCCTGACTGGAAAATGGACCGATACGCACTCGGAAGAACTCAAACGCGGAATCTCGATTCGACTCGGATACGCGGACGCGACATTTTACGAATACGAAGGATTGCCAGCCCCGCAAAAATACGGCGCACTCCCTGAAAAGGACGGGAAGAAAGGAAAAATTCTTAGAAAAGTTTCTTTTGTAGACGCGCCGGGACACGAAACCCTCATGACGACGATGTTGTCCGGCGCCTCCCTCTTGGACGGTGCGCTCCTCGTCATTGCAGCGAACGAACCCTGCCCGCAACCCCGCACGGCCGAACACCTTATGGCGTTGCACATCGCGGGCGTTCACCATATTGTCGTGGCGCAAAACAAAGTCGACTTAGTCACTCCCGAACGCGCGAACGAATCTCATAATGAAATCAAAAAATTCTTGAACGACTACGGTTACGCTTCCGCGCCCATCGTTCCGGTTTCGGCTAACTTTAATGTGAACATCGACTTGCTCATCCAGATGTTGCAGGAACACGTTCCTACTCCTAAACACGAAAGAAGTGTCCCGCTCAAAATGCACATCTCGCGAAGCTTCGATGTCAACAAACCCGGAACCGAAATATCCGAACTCAAAGGAGGCGTACTCGGGGGAAGCATCACGCACGGTATTCTTTCTCCTGGACAAACCGTGGAAGTCACTCCCGGTCTCTCAGGAAAACCCTTCACCCTAACTGTGCAATCCATTCAAATCTCGGAAGGACTCCTCTCCGAAGCCCACGCGGGAGGGCTCATTGCTATCGGAACGCAACTCGATCCGGGCATTACTAACATGGACAAGCTCAAAGGACAAATCCTCTGCGAACCCGGCAGCTTGCCCGCTCCGACAGAAAGTGTTCTCATTGAATGGAACGAACTCCCCCGCTTGCTCGGAGACAAACTCCCCTTTCCTCACGTGAACGAACTCTTCGTCCTCACCATCGGAACGAATACGGTAGTAGGAGAAATTATTTCGATTAAGAAAAAAATGATTGACTTACAATTGAAAGGAAAAACCGTCTGCGAAAAAGGACAAAAAATAGCCATCTCCCGACGCGACAAGGCCGCGTGGCGCCTTGCCGGTTGGGGAGTGGTGCAATAATTGATTCAACCGCCTATTACCATTGGGTTGACGAGCGCCACTAACGCCGCTGCCAAGAGACTCCCGATCAAAATGCCTACAATAACGATGGGGATCACAATGACGACGAGCGCTCGAAGTTTACTCATTTTTCCTACAACCGAAATCAAGACCACTTGCAAATAAATCGAATACAAATTCCAAATCAAACCGATCAATCCTCCAATGAGAGGGATAATTCCCAAAACGGTGGTCACGATGGAAATAATTAATCCTGGAATCGCAAGCTTTGAACCCAAGTAAAAGTGCTGATCAAATGTTCCCTTTCCTCCTAAGAGTCCGGCAATAATGGTGATGATTCCAAAACCAATAACTGCTCCAATGACCACCATAATGGCGAATATAATTGGAAAAACAATAATCGCAATGAGTCCGAGTCCGGCTAACAGTCCACCACCTATAAACCCTGCTCCGAGAAACGCACCAATACCAAAGAGCAATCCCATAATCGCTCCAACAAGAGCGAATGTTCTCATCGCCTCATTTCGATCGGTCTTTTTCAACAACCCTTGCATTACCGGCTCGGGTCTCAAAATAATTTCAAAAAATTTCATTACATCCGTCATATTCGTCTCCTCCACAGAGCTCCATTCTAGACCCTGTGTCCCTATTCTATATAAACATCCTCCGCGCGTAATCTCTGTGAAACAGGTGACGTTCTGACTCCCAAACCT
Organism: uncultured archaeon; assembly: GCA_964357115.1. Classification (GTDB taxonomy): domain Archaea; phylum Iainarchaeota; class Iainarchaeia; order Iainarchaeales; family VGJJ01; genus VGJJ01. The sequence continues at coordinate 5,450 of CAYHJZ010000028.1, forward strand.
CTCGGCATTGCGCTCGACACCAATATTCTCCTCGACATCACGCGACTCAAGCTCCAAGTGATAGATCAACTCCTCGAACTCGCCGGGAGTCTCCCCCTCGTGATTCCCATTCAAGTCAAGCACGAACTTCAAGCCCTCTCCCTCGAACGAGACAAGACGGGGACCGCTGCGCGAGTGGCCTTGGACGTTCTTTCCCAAAACCACATTAAAGTCGTCCCGGCCGAAGGGGCTACGGGAGACGATGCCCTCCACGAACTCGCTCAGAAAGGGTACATTGTGGCGACCAACGACCGCCTTCTTAAACAAACCCTTAAAAAAGCTCCCCAGCGGGTTATCGTAGTACGCCAATCCAAGTACTTGGACTGGCAATAACGTCTCAAAGAAAGGTTTTTTTGCTATGTATTCCCTCGCCACCATTCGCGACACCATCCGAGTCCCCCCGGCTAAATTCTCGAGCGATCTCAATCAATCCATCCTCGGAATGGTCCGACACGACTTCGAAGGAATGGTCGACCCCGAACTCGGCGTCATCATTGCTGTAGTCGATGCGCACTGCAAAGGCGAAGGAAAAATTGTCCCCGGAGACGCTTCCGCATACTTCGACTCCGAAATCAAACTCTTAGTTTACAAACCCGAAGTCAACGAAGTCGTGGAAGGCGTGGTTTCCGAAGCCACTGAATTTGGTGCCTTTGTCAAAACCGGTCCCATCGAAGGACTCGTTCACGTCTCGCAGATCGCGGACGACTTCATCTCCTTTGACGCTAAAATTCCCGGATTCGTGGGAAGAGACAGCCGACGCACCCTCAAGATTGGGGACCTCGTCACGGCAAAAGTGGTTTCCATTTCTATGAAAGGAACCATCCCCGATTCCAAAATCGGTCTCACGATGCGACAACCCGGACTCGGAAAGAAAGAGTGGTCCAAAATCAAGAAACTCCCCCGCGGAACCGGAAAAGAAAAAGCCCCCCCGAAGGGAGGTGACATGGCATGAAGGAAAAAGCCTGCCGTGCCTGCCACAAACTATCCGAAGACGTGAAAGAGTGTCCCCTTTGTAAGAGCACCGACCTCACTACGTTCTGGTCGGGACTCGTCATGATTCTCGATTCTGAAAAGAGCGAAATCGCCCAAAAAATGGGAGCTAAAGGAAACGGAAAATACGCTCTCCGATTGAGCCGATAAAAAACAAAAAATCTGTGGAGCTGAATCTCAATGAAAATCGAAATCAAAAACCGAACCAAAAACATTTTCTTCCACCGCGAAGAAATCACCTTCCTCTTGACGGGCGTCCCCTCCACCCCCTCTCGAAATGACGTGCGAAAACTCGTCGCTGCTCAATTGAGCGCGGACGAAAACCTCCTCATCGTGGACCTCATCGACCACGCCTTCGGACAAGACCAAGTCACGGGAACGGCGAGAAAATACGACACGCCCGAAGACTTGAAGAAAAGCGAACCGTTACACCAGCAAAAAAGAAACCACGTGGGTGCCGGTGCCCCCGCCCCCGCTACGCCCGCTGCGGAAGGAGCATGATTCTCTATGGCTGATCTCAAGAAAAAAAAAGACAAGAAACCCTCTAAATCGAGACTATACAAAGTAGATGGTGAAAGCGTCAAACGCGCTCGCGTCGCGTGCCCCAAATGCGGACCCGGCGTCTTCCTCGGACAACACAAGGATCGCGTCGCCTGCGGAAACTGCGGGTTTTTAGAGTGGAAAAAATAATTTCCCCTCATGAACCTCGCTTTCTTACTTTCCCCTCTCCCCCTCGTCCTCCTCGCGGCCTCTTTTCTCATTATTCACCATTCTCGAAAACCCATTCATGAATGGTGGGGGAAACTCCCCTTCTCCCTTCATCCTTTTTCTTTCCCGCTTCGCGCCACCCTTCTCTCTCTCGTGGCGCTGCTGGCGATTGGGGTAGGAATCGACTTCCTCGCGACTCAACTCCACATCAACGACACGCACGTCGTGAACGCGGTCATCGAAACCCTCGCGGCGTATCCGCTGTGGATTATTCTCCCGTACTTTCTCGTTAGTGCGTTCGCCGAAGAAACATTCTTCCGCGGCATCCTGCAAAAAATACTCTCTCCCATTCCGAGTGCGATTCTCTTCGCCCTCTTTCACGCGGGATACGGATCCACCATCCAACTCGTCGGAGCATTCCTCGCCGGAATCGCACTCTCCCACTTTCGAAACCAAAACCGCTCCATCTATCCCGGGTTCTTAGGGCACGCGGCGTACAACACTATTATACTCTTCGCGGGAGCATAACTCGTATGTACGCACTCGGCATTGAAAGCACGGCTCACACTTTTGGAATAGGGATCGTGGATCACGACTGCAACGTTCTCGCCAACACGAAAGCCGCCTACTCGCACGTGGACGCGGGAATTCATCCCAAGCTCGCGGCGGAACACCATTTCGAACACGCCAAGGACGTATTGGAGAATGCCCTCACGCAATCCGGACTCACGCTTCGGGACATCGATCTCTATTCTTTTGCTCAAGGACCAGGACTCGGACCCTGCCTGCGCATCGGAGCCATCACCGCGCGCTACCTCTCCACGCTGCACCAAAAACCCTTGTTGGGAGTCAACCACTGCGTCGCGCACATCGAAATAGGAAAAAAGAAAACGCCCGCACAAGATCCCGTCGTCGTGTACACGTCCGGCGCCAACACGCAAATCATCGCGTACGAAAATGAAAAATACCGCGTGCTCGGAGAAACACTCGACATGGGAGTGGGAAATGCTCTTGATCAATTTGGACGAAAGATGGGATACGGTTTTCCTGCGGGGCCCATCATCGACAAAAAATACTTCGAAGGGAAAAAATACATTCCCCTCCCGTATAGTGTGAAGGGGATGGACCTCGTCTTCGCCGGACTCCTCACGGAAGCTCAAAAGAAAATAGGAAAAGAAAACGAAAATGATTTGTGTTATTCTTTCATGCACACTGCGTTGGCGATGGTGTGTGAAGTCACGGAACGCGCGCTCGCCCACACGGAAAAAAACGAAGTCCTCGTCACGGGAGGAGTGGCTGCCTCGGCTGCTCTCGCGCAAATGCTCCAAACCCTCTGCGATGAACGCGATGCCCGACTATTCATTGTTCCCCGCGAATACGCGATGGATAATGGAGCGATGATTGCCTGGCAAGGAATGCTCGAACACACGCACGGAAGAAAACAAGCCCTCGCGGAGACGCGTGTGAATCAGGGATATCGCACCGATCACGTGGACGTATTCTGGAACGACTGAACAATTTTTTTCTTAATTAACGAAGACTTAAACACTTTTTTCTTGAACGCCGGAGCGCGCAGCACGTGCGCATCAACGCCGCGCTCTGCCAGCGCTTTCTCCAAATCGCTCGCCGAAGTAGGGTGATCATACCCCACTACTACTATGCTTGGATTCAGTGATACGATCATACCCAATTTGTCTTTCCGACTTCCTACTACTGCGTGATCCACGGCACGCAAACTCTGCACCATGTTGCGACGTTGTCGTTCATTCATGATAGGCGCGTATCCTTTGGCACGCATCACATTCGCATCGCGCGCCACAATCACTGTAAGTACATCGCCTTGTTTTTTTGCAAACGACAAGTAATGCACGTGTCCCTCGTGCAAAATATCAAACACGCCCACTGCAACCACGTGTTTTTGTTTTGTTTTGGATGAAACTTTCTTCTTTTTGCGCGAAATCATGTCATTACTCATGTAGCAAACCTTTAAATAGGACGAATCGTTGTCTGCGTCATTAAATGCCCGGAGGGATTACCCAGATGGCAGCACGAAAACGAAAAGCCGCATCACGAAGTGCAAAACGCACGACGCGACGCAAATCAACGCGAAAGCGCACCACTGCACGACGCACGACTCGCCGAAAGACGACCGCGCGACGAACCACTCGCCGAAAAGCGACTGCACGACGCACTACGCGACGCAAAGCTGCATCTTCGACCACCACTCGAAGACGCCGCCGCCGAACAACCGCATAAAATATTTACTTAACGTGTGGGGAGTGGCCAACCCGGCTCACTCTCTATGCGTGTGTTTTCTTCCGCTTCTTTACCACTCGTCTCGCCACGCGAAACGGACGCGTGCGACGATGAATCAGCAACGCTACGCCCACTAATACGGCGAACACGATCCAATTGTAGGGCTCGGGGACCACGTTCCAATCCGGGTCCAAATAGATTGCAATACTCGCTCCTATCCCACTCGCGAGGAGCATTTCAATAATCTCGAGAAAAACAATTCGCTGATCCGAGACGAGACGTGTCCACTTAAACGAGAGAAAGGAGCGAAACGACGCATTCCAGCCACGAGAAAACGAACTAGGTTTCATTCACACAACTCGCTTGCAGGGACTCGCTGCTAATCCACTCACATAAATCCGGGCCCTTTCCCTGAACGGCCAAGTACTTCCAACACGTGTCGCGCGCGAGATTCGACTCATCGTCGTCTTCTACCGCTTTCAACGGAACCTGCGCACAACCTAAAAAGTCCGATTTAGCGAGCAACACTTGACCGTAACACGTTCCCTTGTTGATCTGATCGGGTACTTGGCCGCACGGCTCGACGGAAATAATCTTCTTTGCCACATCCATCAAACACGTCTGTTGCACCAACGGGTTGCTCGTGCTGATATCTAAACAATACTTCCAATCCCCTAACGCGAGGGCGATGGATTGAATGCACTCATGCCGCTTGTCCTTTCCCACCACTTTAGCGCACGCGGCCTTATCCTTCAATTGAATCGCAATCGCCGAATAACACGTGTCCTGCTCCACCGTGCTCTGAATTTCTTCACAAATGCTCGCACTCGTCCCCTTGCTGGCTAATTTGCTTACACACGCATCACTCTTCGCCTTCGTGGAAAGTGCCGCACACGCACTCGTGTCTGCTTTCTTCGTGGCCACTGCTTCTATGCACGTGTCGCGCAACGCTACTTCGGCAATCTGCTGACATACTTCTACCGCAGGCAACACGGCGGCCACTTCATTGTAGCATACGTCCTTCTCTTCTGCATCCCCCACAGCGTCGCACAACGTGTAAGTCGTCGTCTTCACGGCCAACTGGTGGAAGCAATCATTCCAATAATTCTTCTCGCTCGTAACCGTTTGTAATGCCGCGCACAGTGCCGGATTCTTTGTATCGATGGCGAGCTTCAGCAAACAATCATCCCGATCCTTTCCATTCGACGAAATACACGTTCCCGCAGCGGGAGTGGTTTGAGCTACTTTTGCAATACACGCTCCTTGCTCGGTAGGCTCGTCAATCAAATTGCACAATCCTGAATCGTTCAACGCATCCGCCAAGTTGGTGTAACACGCACTCTTCTTGACTTTGGAAATAATCTTAGAACACAACCCAATTTGCGTATTGCTCAACGCGGTGGTGGAAAAACAATCATCGGATTTCTCAATGCTTCCTAATCCAATACACGCGGTCGTGTTGGCCGAGGCTTGCTGCACTTGATACACGCACCCCGCCTTCGACGTGGGAGACGTTACCGCGTCGCACGTCTTCTCGCTCAACAATCCAACTGCCACTGAGACGACGCACGCATCTTGTGCTTCGACACTGCTCATCTTCTGACATGCAATACTGTCTCCTGCTAACGGGGCGACTGCGCCGTAGCACGTCTCTCTTACATTCGGGGAAAGAATGGATTCGCACGCACTCGTGTCGCGCAGCTTCTTGGCTACTTCTACAATACACGTGTTTGGGTCTCCCGCGAGCGTTAGACACAATGACGCATCTCCCCTCACGCGCGCCGCTTGCACGAGACACGCGTCCTTCGACTCTCCCGACAACACGCTGCATGCGTCTCCACTCAAAAAGTACGCCGGATTCGCATCCACACACGTATTTCGCGCGCTCACGCCACTCACGGATAAACACACGCTCCCGTCCTTCAGCAACGCAGCAATGGAACCCACGCACGTATCGCGCGTTTGAGGATTCTGCACCTGCAAGCACGCATTGCTATTCTTCTGCTCTCCGGATAACTTCACAAAACATGCGTCTCGTGCGGATACATCTCCTATCGCCGCACACGCGGCCTCGCCGGAAGGAGCCGCTCCCTCCGTGAAAATAGCATCTAAACAACCCGAAAAAACGACCAATACGAACAGCGCGAGCAGGATTCCCTTCATATCCTTACCAGCGCGGGGCAGTATATATAGGATTCGCCCCCTCTTGCGAAAGGGGTGGGTTGAGTTTTTTTCCTTTTCTTTTTTTCGTTCGATTCTAAGCCCAGAACACGACTCCCAACGCCCAAGCGAAGCGAAACAATACGGAGGAAATCACTAGCATCACTAGCAA